>JARRLI010000008.1:0-14026 GCA_037387145.1 Robiginitalea sp.
GATAAAGATCCACCAGAGGGCCAGATAGGCTATGAATATGTAGTATCCTTTTAAACGGACGAGCCTTTTGTATTCGTACAGGCAGGCCAGGCCGAAAACCATAAAGAGAAAATCATAGGCATCCGGGCTTAGGAAAACAGCTGACAGCAATAGCAGAACATAAAGAACACCGGTTAGCAGCCGTCTAAACACCTCTTTCATCCTATAAATCCTCCAGTAATAACAGATAGAGATGCTTGGAACTGCTGCCGTAAGTGAGAAAATCCTTGGAATCTTCCGAATTTGGCTTAAAATGCTTAAGGGTAGTGATATTGGCAGGTATGCGGTTCCTGTATTTCTTTTTTATGATTTTCAGGCCTTCCCCGATGGAATCCACCAACTGACTTGTTGTGGCAAAAACTATGATGTTTAGCGGAATTTCATTAAGCTTTTTCTCCAGTAACTGGTTTGAGCTTACAAGGATGCTTCCGTTCTGAGCCACCAGATGCTCACATGTAGTAAAGAAGACCTCGCTATCGGAGGCCTTGTTAGTAAATCGAACGTTTTCCCTTCCGAAACGTTCCTGAAGTGAAGGATTCAGGTTAAAGAAAGGCATTTTTTCCCACTGATTCTCTTCTATGATATTCCGAAGCCCTTCCATTACTTCATCGTAGGAATCGCAATAAATAAACTTACCGCCGTTCTTTTTGAATTGTATGGTAAACTTTTCATCTACCGGGATTTTCAGGTCGGGCATATGCAGACCCCGGGTCTGTACGGTCTCTTTGGAACGCTTTTTCTTATTTCCTCCCCCAAAAAGTTTGTCAAAAAGACCCATGTATTGGTTAGGTGTATCAACCGGTTTTATGCTTCACCAAAAACAATTCTAAGTACCCCGGTATAAGGTATTACTTTTTTTCTTTGAGGGTTTCTTCAGCTTCTTCAGAGTTTTCAGAAGAAGTATCCGCCTCACCGACCACATCCTCACCTTCATCCTGGACCGCGATGGATTTTTCCTGCCCCAATTGGTCAAAGTTCTCCTTAAAGGGTCGTTTGCCAAAGATGCGCTCCAGATCTTCTTTAAAGATAACTTCTTTTTCCAAAAGAAGATCAGCAAGTTCAGTTAGCTTATCCTTATTCTCTTTCAATACCGAAATAGCCCTTACGTATTGCTCCTCGATGATCTTGGATATTTCCAAATCAATTATCTGAGCCGTTTGCTCACTGTAAGGCTTTGTAAAGCCATACTCCGACTGTCCGCTGGAATCGTAAAAGGTCACATTACCGATCTCATCATTCAATCCATAGATGGTTACCATGGCCCGGGCTTGCTTGGTTACTTTCTCAAGGTCGCTCAGAGCACCTGTAGAAATTTTGTCGAAGATTACTTTTTCAGCTGCCCGTCCTCCAAGGGTGGCGCACATTTCATCCTTCATTTGTTCGGGCCTGACCAACAAGCGTTCTTCCGGCAGGTACCAGGCGGCCCCAAGGGACTGACCTCGAGGAACTATGGTTACTTTTACCAGCGGGGCTGCATGTTCCAGCATCCAACTCACCGTGGCATGGCCAGCCTCGTGATACGCAATGGTCTTTTTCTCCCCGGGGGTAATGATCTTATTCTTTTTTTCCAATCCGCCCACGATCCGATCCACGGCGTCAAGGAAGTCCTGTTTGGTCACTGCTTTTCGCTCTTTACGCGCAGCGATAAGGGCAGCTTCGTTACAGACATTTGCGATATCCGCCCCGGAAAAGCCGGGGGTTTGCCTTGCCAGGAAGTTAAGGTCCAGGGTTTCAGCTGTCTTGATAGGGCGCAGGTGTACATCAAAAATTTCCTTCCGCTCACGGATATCAGGGAGATCCACATAGATCAGCCGGTCGAAACGGCCGGCACGCATCAGCGCCTTGTCCAGCACATCCGCCCGGTTGGTGGCAGCCAGGACAATGACGTTGGTATTACTTCCAAAACCGTCCATTTCGGTCAACAACTGGTTCAGGGTATTCTCCCTTTCATCATTGGACCCGGTAAAGTTGTTCTTGCCGCGTGCCCGTCCTATAGCATCAATCTCATCGATAAAAATAATAGAAGGGGATTTATCCTTGGCCTGCTTGAAAAGGTCCCGAACCCTGGAGGCACCTACTCCTACGAACATCTCCACAAAGTCCGAACCGGATAGAGAAAAGAAAGGTACTTTGGCCTCTCCGGCCACGGCCTTGGCCAATAAGGTCTTTCCTGTTCCGGGAGGGCCTACCAGCAGCGCACCTTTAGGAATCTTTCCTCCCAGGGAGGTGTATTTATCCGGATGTTTTAAGAACTCCACGATCTCTTCTACCTCTTCCTTCGCACCTTCCAGGCCGGCCACATCCTTAAAGGTGGTACGGGTATCAGTTTTCTCATCGAAGAGTTTCGCCTTGGACTTGCCAATATTAAAAATCTGACCCCCGGCACCGCCAGCGCCGCCACCAGACATGCGCCGCATCAGGTAGATCCAGATTCCGATAATAAGGACAAAAGGCAGGAGGGTTAGCAGCAGTTCCATAAATACGTTGGACTCTGTGTCGTAGTCCACAACGGTATCCAGGTTGTTTTCCTGCTTGATTTTCTTGATATCATTCTCAAAATTCTGCAGATCACCATAGTCCAGCACATACTGCGGGACGGTGCCTGAAGAGATAGAAAAGGGCTGGTTGGCCACATCCTTGTGTACATCCTTGGAAAGGGCTTCCTCGGTCAGGAAAACCTTTGCCTGTCTTGTATTGGTGATGATCAGGATTTTATCAATGTCCCCGTTTCGCAGGAATTCCTGTAATTCCGAGGTGGTCGTCTTATTGGTAGGTGAGAAGCTCTCACTGCCAATGAACTGATAACCGATCAAAAAAACAATGATCAGTCCGTATATCCACCATGAACTAAAGCGTGGTTTTTTCTGAGGGGTATTTTCTTTTGCCATTTGCTGAGTTACAAGTTAAAGCTGCTTTCTACGAGAGTGACCTTGGCGTCGCCCCAAAGTCCTTCTATGTCGTAGAATTCCCTGGTGTGTTTTTGAAAGACATGCACTACAACGTTTACATAGTCTAAAAGCACCCATTCTGAATTATCAGATCCTTCGACATGCCAGGGTTTGTCTTGAATTGCTTTACTGACGGTTTTCTGGATGGAATTTACAATAGCATTGACGTGCGTATTGGAAGTGCCATTGCAAAGAATGAAGTAGTCACAGACGGTATTTTCTATTTCACGTAAGTCAAGTATATTTATATCTAAGCCTTTTACTTCTTCAATTCCGTTTAAGATTAAGGCAATCAGCTCATCTGCGCTCGCTTTCCGTTTCTGCATTCAAAAATTTTAGTTTGTGCAAAGTTATTATTTTTTTGTTTTTTGGAGTACCGCTTTTAACATAAGCTTATTACCTAAAAAGATCCTGAATGCAAGTGATCAAACTTAGTGCCACGGATTCCACCAATACCTATTTAAAAAACCTTTCGGTCCGTGAGGAGGTTCCCGATTTTACGGTGGTCTATGCAGTCCATCAAAAGGCAGGACGCGGTCAGCCCGGGAATAAATGGGTTTCTGAAAAGGGTAAAAATTTGACATTCAGTGTTTTAAAGAGGTTGGAGGGGTTACCGGCAAGGCGTCATTTCCTATTGAATATCCTGGCCTCCCTCGCGGTTTTTGATGCGCTGCAAATACTTGGGATACCGGATATAAAGATAAAATGGCCTAACGACATTATGTCAGGCCATAAGAAGATTTGCGGTATACTCATTGAAAACCAGATGCAGGGGCAGCAAATTCCCCAATGTATCATGGGTATTGGTCTTAACGTAAATCAGCTGGAATTCAAGACATTGGATCATGCTTCCTCCCTGAAAGCTATTACCGGAAAGGAATTTGACATACAAGAACTCTTGCTATCATTGCTCTCCCTGCTCAGGGGCTACCTTGGGCAGACAGGCCCTGAATCCTATCCAAAACATCTACAGGCCTATAGCAAACATCTTTTTCTGAAAGATAAAAGTGCCACGTTTCACAGGCCCGACGGTAGCTCCTTTGAAGGGTTCATCAGAGGCATTTATCCGGACGGACGGTTGAAGATAGAATTGGAAGGCACTCCTGAAGCGTTTGGTTTCAAGGAGGTCCTGTACAGCTATTAAAAAGTTTCCGGGTCACCCAGTTTCTGGCTGAGTGCTCCCAGAAAATTGCTGATAGGGCCTTTGATCATCATCGCCATCATGGCATTGAATTCCCCCTGGAAACTGAGAATTGCTTCTGTTTCTTCCGGTCCGTTTTCGATGAGGTTCGCAGTCAGTGTAAAGGGCAGTTTGTCACTTGCAGCCCCCAGGATTATTTTCTCATGAGGGATTTGTTCCTTACGCCGCAGAACGATTTCAGGCATACCCTTCAGGGCGAATCTGAAAGTATTTTCGTCCAGGACTTCGAACGTCTCGATGGAGTCAGGCATTAATTTTTCGAAGTTACCAAGGTCGGTAAGGAACTCATAAACCTCTTTTCTGGGCCGCTTTATAAGGCTGTTGGGTGATTCTAAGTGCATATCAGGGGTTCCACTGTTCAGGATTCGATCTCCAGGCTTCCAGGGTTTGGAGTTGGGTTTCACTCACATAGCCCGATCTGGATGCCTGTGAAATTAGGTATTCATAATTACTAAGGGTATGAAGGGACAGGTTACGGTCCTTAAAGCGTTGAGCTGAAAGGTCAAAACCATAACTGAAGATCGCCAGCATTCCTTTGACCTGTAATTCGGCTTCCTCCAGGGCATCTACTGCTCCAAGGCTACTCTGCCCGGTACTGATCAGATCCTCTATGACCACAACACTCTGCCCTTTTTCCGCATGTCCCTCGATCTGATTCTGTCTGCCGTGGGATTTGGGCTTGGGCCGCACATAAATAAAGGGCAGCCCCAATTGTTCGGCCACCAGTATCCCAATGCCGATGGCGCCTGTTGCCACCCCGGCGATTACGTCCGGCTTCCCGTAGAGTTCTTCTACCTGCCGCGCCATTTGCTCGCGTACGAAATTACGGATGGCGGGATAGGAAAGCAGGATACGATTATCGCAATAGATAGGGGATTTCCATCCCGAGGCCCAGGTAAAGGGATTTTCTGGTTTTAATTTAATTGCATTTATTTGTAACAACAGCTCAGCTGTTTTTAGGGCGGTGTCCTTGTCTAAAACCATGCCGCAAATGTATAAAGTTTTTGTGAATGAAAGACCGCTGATTCTCACCGATAAAATCGTCGATGCAGGAGAAGGAAGGTATTTCATGATGAATAAGAATGAGGTGCCCCAGGCAATAGCGGCTTTGCGCAAGAGTAAGCTTCCCAAAGCCTATATCTATCATCCAAACGGGGAAGAAATCCTCAAAAAATTCTCCAAGTATATTCCGAGGGTAGTGGCAGCCGGAGGGGTAGTGACCAACAAGCGGGGTAAAGTTTTATTTATCTATCGCAACAATAAATGGGACCTTCCCAAGGGCGTGATCAAGAAGAAGGAAAGCCTTGAGGAGTGCGCCCTCAGGGAAGTTGAAGAAGAAACGGGAGTACAAAACCTGAAGATTGAAAACTTCTTGCGCACTACCTACCATATTTTTAAACGCAATGGCAAGCTCAAGCTCAAAGAGGTGCACTGGTATGCCATGAAAACGGATTATACAGGAGATCTGGTAGGGGAAGCAAGCGAAGGGATTGAGAAAGTGAAATGGAAAGGCCCCCGTAAAATCCTGAAAGCCCTGGAGAATTCCTATGTGAATATCCGTATTCTATTCAAGCCCCCAGCAGATTAAACTCACTCAAGCCTGTAGACGGGATATTCCAGGTGAGCCGCTTCGTAATGAGGACTCCGCTCAAAGATCCAGTTCAGCTGCCTGTATGCACTTGAGGCGAAATTCGGGTCCTGTGCCTTCTTGTCCTCAAAGGCCTTTCTCAGCAGGCTGTCTGACCTAAGCATTTCTGCGGCTACTTCTTCAAAGACGTAGGGGGAAAATCCCTCCTTGCGCTGCAGTACCGTATCGAAGAAATTCCAGTTAAAAAAGGAATCTACAGCCTGCGGCTCCAGGGTTTCAAGAAGATAGCGGAGACCTTGCTGCTGGGTGGGAATCCATAAGTCCCCTTCCTTGAACACGACTGTTCGGGTCTCCTTGCTTATTTGTGTGTCGTAATGCGGATAATGTCCTTCATAAGGCCGGGTATATGTCCGGTAATCCTCAATCCTGTAAGCGGTCACTTCCAGGGTGGTATCCCGTTCCAGTACCTGGTAGGAGATTTTATTCCAGTCCAGTCTCTCATGTATACTTTCCCAGGATCCGGGGAGAATGTATGCCCTTGGGATGCTGACGGAATCTGTATACCTGAAACGATTGTAGTACCGTACCTGGTTTGTAACAGGCTGGTCCTGATTGTATTTCAGACGGGGTTTTCCTGTCACCTCGCTCAGAAGGGTGTCTGCCTTATATCCCTTGAATTTAAGGATTTCATAACGGGCGGAGTCCTCTTCCCATCCAAAGGGATAATAGGAAGCTGGTGTAAAACGCTCCAGGGCTGATCGTTGAAGGGTTTTCAATGAATCCTGGTGAGCACTTGCCATATGGAGAAGATTCTTCATCAGCTCATAGGTCCCCTGTACACGTTTCTCATAGGGTTTGAGCATATGGGTCTCCACCATAAGTCCGGGGATATCCCAAAGGGCGGCATATCCTGTTGAATAACGCGGGTGATCCAGGAACTGTGAAAATCCACCTTCCGGGGGCCTGTTAAAAACATTGACATAAGGGGTTATGTCCCATTCCTCTTCACGGAGCCGCTTTTCCAGTTCAGGCCGAAGGACTGTTTCGAGATAATTCCCGGAGCTGCCTCCCAGTTTATTGTGCTGAGTGAACAGGTGTGTAAGGGTATACGAATAGTCAGCCCCGTTGCTTACATGGGTGTCCAGGAAGAGATGGGGGCGTACCAGATGGAAAATACGGGCAAAGGTTTGCGCATTCCGGCTGTCCATTTTGATGAAATCCCGGTTCAGGTCATAATTGCGGGAATTTCCCCTGAACCCATAGGATTCGGGTCCATTCTGATTGGCACGGGTTCCGGAATTACGGTTGAGGGCACCCCCTACATTGTAGACCGGGATGCAGGCCAGCACGACATCTTCTGGAGCGGATAAGGTCCCCGAAGCCAGATCCCTTAGAAGCAGGGTGGTGGCATCAATGCCATCCGGTTCTCCAGGATGTATCCCGTTAAGGATCAACAAGACAACCTGGTCTTCATCCAGCTTCTGAAAATTGAAATTCCCTCTGGCATTGTAGGTCACCAGGTGCAGGGGCTCCCCGCTGTCCGTTTGCCCCAGTGTCTGTAAATTGATCTCAGGGAATTCCCGGGCAAGTCCCTGATAGAATGTCAGTAATTCCGGATAGGTAGCGGTCCGGTTACCCCCTCCCGCTTCAAACGGGGTCCGGAATGCGGCTTGCCTGGCTTCCGGTGTTTTTTCACAGGACAGGACCAACAGGATCAGTAAAAGATTGAGCA
Source organism: Robiginitalea sp. (assembly GCA_037387145.1). Lineage (GTDB taxonomy): Bacteria > Bacteroidota > Bacteroidia > Flavobacteriales > Flavobacteriaceae > Robiginitalea. The sequence goes on from JARRLI010000008.1 coordinate 7,509, forward strand.
GGTAGGTGCGCATGCTCCAGCTACACTTATAAGTTAATTGACAAAGGTAGCCAAAATGCATGCATCAAGGGCCTTTGTCTAAGATTGCTGAAAGACTTAGAAACGAACGGTATCGGGCACCAGGTTTGTGTAATCACCCCCGTTGCGGATCACGTCCCGGACGATGGAAGAACTGATATACGAGTTTCCGGAGGCCGTAAGCAAAAAGACCGTTTCAATTTCAGCCAGGGCCCGGTTGGTATGGGCAATGGCTTTTTCAAACTCGAAATCCGCGGGGTTGCGGAGCCCCCTCAGAATGAAATCCGCATGGACCTGCCTGCAAAAATGAACGGTGAGCCCGCTGTAGGACTGCACCCTGATCTTGGGTTCCCCCTTAAAAGCGTCTTGAATGAAGCGCATTCGCTGATCAAGGTCAAACATGTATTTTTTGTCCGCATTCTCCCCAATGGCGATGATCAATTCATCGAAAAGCGAAATACCCCGCTGAATTATGTCGTAATGTCCAAGGGTAATAGGGTCAAAGGAACCCGGGAAAATCGCCCGTTTCATAATTGTACTGGTTTGTCGTTAAAATTAGGGCTTTTTGCCCAAAGCATCCTCGATGGCACTTCCAAAGAGATCCGGCAGGGAAATCCCTGCCTCCCCGGCCTGTTGTGGTAGAATGCTGGCCTCCGTCAGGCCTGGGGTTGTGTTCATTTCCAGGAAATAGGGGGTGTTCTCCACCAGGATAAACTCGCTGCGGCTGTAGCCCCGCATCTTTAAACTCTCATATATGAACCGGGCTGTTTCTTCTACTTTTTGACGCACTACGGGGTTCAGGCGGGCTGGGGTAATCTCACTGGATTTGCCCTGATATTTTGCATGGTAATCAAAGAAGTCGCCCTCCGGTATGATTTCTGTTATTGGAAGTACGCACACTTTCCCCTTATAGCGAATTACCCCTACGGAGACCTCAGTACCTTTCAGGGCAGATTCTATCAGGACCTCATCATCCTCACGGAATGCTGCCGCCAGTGCATCCTCGAATTCAGAGGCTTCTTTAACCATGCTGACACCGAAACTGCTACCGGCCCGATTGGCCTTCACAAAACAGGGCAGCCCCACCCTGTCAAAAATTGCCTCAGCGCTGTAGTCCTGCCCACGGTCCAGCAGGTAGGAAGTGGCGCAGTGGACCCCGCGCGGTTTGAGGACGCTTAATAAATCCCGTTTGTTAAATGTAAGGGCTGCCTGGTAGGCGCCGCAGGAAGTATACGGCATGCCCAGCAGGTCCAGATATGCCTGCAGGATCCCATCTTCCCCCGGGGTCCCGTGAATAGCGTTGAATACACAATCGAAGTTGATTACCTCTCCATCTTTGCGGACACTGAAATCATGCCGGTTTACAGGGTATTCGTTCTCATCAGCATCCAGGAGTACCCATTTATCGGGGGTAATCAGGATTCGAAAAGGATTATATCTCTCCCGATCCAGCCATTTGTACACGACATTTCCGCTGTTTACAGAAATATCGAATTCACTGGAAAACCCCCCCATGACGATGGCGATATTCTTCTTCATGTGTAGTGGTCTGTAGTATAAGCTAAGGGGTATTAGTTCCCATCTCAAATGTAATTAAAAAACAAGGGCGTTTCCTATCTTTGTCGGGACAATGATATGGTTATGCGAAACTTTCTTAAATTTTTGGGTTCCAGAGATTTCTTAGTTCAACTGGGCCTGGCGGCCTTGTTTATGGTCGTGGTAGTTTTCCTATCCCTGCAGTGGCTGAAGCAAACAACCCATCACGGCGAGTTCGTGGAGGTTCCGGACTTGTCGAGGATGTCGGTCCTTGAGATGCGGGAGGCACTGGAGGCCTCCACACTTCGTTTTGAAGTGGTGGACTCTGCCAACTACAACCCTGAATATCCCCGTTTTTCAATTATAGAACAGGATCCGCCTGCGGGAAATAAGGTAAAAGAAAACAGGAAAATCTATGTAACGGTCAACCCGTCTGGCTACAAAAAAGTGACGGTGCCCGACATTATTCAGGTAACCCGCCGCAATGCTACAGCCATGCTGCGCGCTGTTGGCCTGGAAGTAGCGGAAGTAACATACATAAACGAACTGGGCAAGGATATGGTCTACAGGATCCGATATCAGAGTGCCTATGTGAATCCCGGAGACAAACTTCCTAAAACATCTAAAATAGAACTGGTTTGCGGTAATGGGACCGTCCCTGAACAGGCACGCATAAAAGCCCGATCGGAAGAATGAGCCCCGAACTAGAAGGACAGGATCAGCCCGAGGAGGACGAATTATTCGAACACCACTGTTTTACTGCTGCAGACGGTCAGGAGCCGCTTCGGATTGACAAGTTCCTGATGAACCTTATCAGAAACGCCACACGCAACAAGATCCAGAAGGCCGCGAAGGATGGCAACATCCGCGTGAACGACAATGTTGTTAAGCAGAATTACCGGGTTAAGCCCGGAGATACGGTCCGCGTGCTATTTGAACACCCCCCGTACGAATACCAGATCCTGCCTGAGGATATTCCCCTAAGCGTTGTTTACGAGGATGACACCTTACTGGTTGTAGATAAACCGGCAGGGATAGTAGTGCATCCCGGACACGGAAACTATTCAGGAACCCTTCTGAACGCACTGGCGAATCACCTGGGGGATATGCCCATGAACTCCGATAACCGCCCGGGGCTTGTCCACCGCATAGACAAAGATACCTCCGGACTGCTGGTCATTGCGAAAACAGAGATGGCAATGACCCATCTCGCCAGACAATTTTTCGATAAGACCACTGAACGGGAATACCTCGCTCTGGTTTGGGGCAATGTGGAAGCAGACAGCGGAACCATAGAGGGCGCCATAGGCAGAAATCCGAAAAACAGGTTGCAGATGCAGGTATTTCCCGAGGGAGACTACGGAAAACCGGCCGTAACCCATTATGAGGTACTCGAGCGTTTTCGTTACGTGACCCTGGTTTCCTGCCGCCTCGAGACGGGCAGGACCCACCAGATCCGGGTTCATTTAAAATACCTGGGGCATCCGCTATTTAACGATGCGCGTTATGGGGGAGACCGGATCCTGAAGGGTACTACCTTCAGCAAATACAGGCAATTTGTAGAAAATGCATTTAAACTCCTGCCAAGGCAGGCTTTGCACGCCAGAACCCTTGGATTTATCCATCCTGTCTCTGGCGAGCACCTCTTTTTCCAGGCAGAAGTCCCTGAAGATATGGCATCCTGTATAGAAAAGTGGAGGCAGTATACGCGGCATCAAAGAGGTTCATAAGGCGCGTCGATAGGGCTATAAACAAGACTTGTTGTTTCCCCCTGCCAATGTCCTTTCTGAAATGTAACTTTGAACTAAATTAATGTCAAGAGCCCAACTATGAAAATCGTTATATCACCTGCGAAGTCATTGGATTTTGAATCTCCCGTGCCCACCAGCCGGTGCACCCAGCCATTATTTTTGGACCAGGCGGAGAAGCTCAACAAAGCACTGGCCAAAAAGAAACCCAGAGCCCTTTCTAAGCTCATGGGGATCTCGGATTCGCTGGCTGAACTTAACTGGCAGCGGAATCAGGAATTCTCTCGTCCTTTTACCGAAGAGAATGCACGGCCTGCGGTTTTTGCCTTCAACGGAGATGTATATCAGGGGCTTGATGCCTTCACGCTTAAAGCAGATCAAATAGATCGCCTGCAGGATACCCTCCGTATTCTATCCGGGCTCTATGGCTTGTTGCGGCCATTGGATCTAATGCAGCCCTACCGGCTTGAAATGGGCACAAAAATGACTGTGGGCCGGAAAAAGAACTTATACGATTACTGGAAAAAGACCATCACGGATGCCCTGAACAGCGAACTGGAAGAAGGAGAATTGTTCCTGAACCTCGCCAGCAATGAATATTTCAGTGCTGTGGATGTGAAATCCCTGAAAGTACCGGTGATCACTCCTGTATTCAAAGACTGGAGCAAGGATAAATTGCGGGTGATCAGCTTTTTTGCCAAGAAGGCACGCGGAGCGATGGTACGCTACATACTGGATACGGGGGCGGATACCCTGGAGGAACTTCGCGCCTTCGATTATGAGGGATATCAGTTCAGTAAGGAGCACACCCTGAAAGAGGAACAGCCTGTGTTTATTCGTTAAGACCCCTTGAAGGCGATCACATTAATCAACTTGCCGAAGGTACGGGCCTTCCTGGTTTCGGGTCAGCTTTTTCCCTTAATGGAGATTTTTTCCTCCACGGGTGTTTTCTTCCGAATTTTACGAGGCCTGCGCACCCCATAGGATTTATTGGCGATTTTGCCCCGTTTGCTTTTTTTGTCTCCTTTTCCCATATCCTTTATTTTTTCGGTTATGCTTTAATATACGAAATTAGAGGCGCTTCACGAATGCCTGCCACCTGTTGGGCCGTTGCAGTGAAACAGGGTATATTAAAACCGGGGGTTTAGGGGCTTCCCCCTTTTTATTACTGGTCTTTTTGGCTTCACCGGACCCTGGTGAGATTTCCCTAATTTTACGGGACAGGGACTTCCACTTATGTTTGCCCATACACACCCTTACGAACCTTTCCTTTTCGAAGAGGCCACCCGCTGGATTGTCGGGACCCTGCCTCCCCCCAGGTTTACACAGGGATTGTTACGCCCTGGCGATGTGGATTTCTGCTACGGGAGCCGGGACGGACAACTCTGGCGTATCCTGGACCGTATCTTTACCCTGGATCTAACCTTTGAAACTACCCTGGAGGCGGTCCTGCAGCGCAAGGAATTCCTTCGGCGGCGCGGCATTGGCATCTGCGACATTGTAGAACGGGCGGAACGTCAAAAAATCGATGCCACGGATCTGGGCATGGAGAATATTCAATTGCGGGATATGTTGGGACTGCTCCATAAATACCCTAAGGTTCAGACCCTGCTTTTCACCGGGGGAAACAGCAAGAATGGGCCGGAGTACCTCTTCCGCAGACTGCTCCGCTCCGAAGGGATGAAACTGGAACCCTTGGTAAGCGAGGTTCCCAGGATACACCGGTTTAGATTGCCTGCAGAAGATCGAGAAATCACCACCGTTTCGCTCACCGCCCCTTCGGGCTCTGCCAACAGGGCGGTGGGTAGCCTGCCGGAGTACAAAGCAAGGAAGGCGAAAGATCCGAATTATACGGTCTTGGATTTTCGAGTGGAGCAGTACCGGAGGTGGTTCTAAGAACGAACGGTGGCATTCAGGACCAGGAGGATATACACTATCCTACATTATTGGTACACCCTGAAACCATGCGGTTATATTTCCTCTGATTTCATGGGAGAATGGTGCTCGTGAACGATTTTCCACGCACCATCCGCGTTTTTGACGAATAAAAGCGTGATCTGGTTGTTGACCACAGCAAGGTCCTCCCCGAACATTAAATGAAAATCGGAATGAAAGGTTACGTTGGCCACATCCCCATAGACGGCAATTTTTAGGTCTTCCATCCCAAGTTTAACTACTTCCGTGACATTGCTGAAAGTGGCCCTTTCGGTCTTTTCGTTCTCTGCACTTCCTGAGCGCGGGGCCCCGTTAATGAATTCGGTGAACTTGGGCCCGTATGCGTGGAAACTTATTAACCGATCCATATCCCCGTCCCGAACGCTTTGTTCAATTTCTGCAAGTGTTTGTTCGATTTCCTTCTGAGCTTCCGGGAATTGATCCGTCATAAGGTCTACTTCAACGACAGGTTCCTCCGGCATGGCAGGTTCCTGCTGTTCTTTACATCCGATGGAAATAATACTGATGGCAAATGCGATGGCTAAGGCGAAATTTGTTTTCATTATTGATTGTTTTTGTTTGAATTTCAACAAGGTAGTAAAACATAATGAGAAGCATTTCATCCCTTCCAACAGGTTATCGCAGATTGCATATGGAAAAAGACGCTTTTGGAGCCCCCGAAAATTCATTTTAAACTGTTCATCCGCTTGGGTCGTTCTGAACGGAACCTCCAGGCCTTGTTCTGGGGGTAAGATGCCCCTTGAATATCATGCTGGAATTTTTAATGGCGGCCTACCCCGTCTTTTCTAAAGGATATTGTTGGTTTTATCTCACGATTCAGCTAATTTGTTAGTAACCTTATGGTAATCGATAAGATACCGGGAAATCTCCGATTTTTGAATATTATTGCGATCCGGATGCGCAGGACGTTCCAACGATATAAAAACAATTTGTATGAGCCAGTTTGAAAGACTGAAGGAATTCAAAAAATCGGTCCGTAATAAGTTTAATGTATACAACAGCCTTTTTTTGAACCTGCCGTATACGGAGGGTGAAGATGTAGGCATCCTTATCCCTTTTCTCCTGCAGGTCTCTGAAAAGGGTCTGCAGTCCGGAAAGAATCCCACTGAAATTATGGATGCCTTTTTTGAGAACTATACCGGAGCCAGTTCTGAAAAGGAACGTATTGACCTGATGTTCCGCATCATTCAATACGTGGAAAGGCAGGTGGTCCTCTATGACAGCGTGGAGGATGCCGCTTTCCCGAAACTCCAGTTGCAT
>JARRLI010000009.1:0-12931 GCA_037387145.1 Robiginitalea sp.
CATCCGTGGACACCGCAATTGGAATACCTGCCTTGTGTACCCGCTGAATGTTCTCGGCCATGGTCTTTTCGAGACCGTTGACATACCCTTCATAATTCAGGACCATTTCCTCATACCCCCCCGGATCCGGTAAATACTCCATTAACCGGTTTGCCGACTTGATCAGCTCCCTGGTTTCCGAATCAACTACATTGTTCGGGTCTGCCAGGATGAAGTCTCCGCCAAGGGATTTGAAGGCATTGTAATAACCTCTCATAACCGTCAGGGTAGGACAGTAGGTTACCTGAGCGCGCTTTGCCAGGTTGATGAACTCTTCATCCACGGGTTGGTCATCGACGCTGTGGACCAGAACCGTTGCCCCAAATCGCAACGCTTCCTTTGCCTGGTCCAGATCGGTGGCATGCACAATTAGGGTGTTTCCCTGTTTGGCAACCTCATCGGCTACAGCGCTTAAACTCTCCATAAAGGACTCGTCATTGAGATTGAGCTGCCAGATCTTAATACCTGTGGAACCAAGACTTGAGTTTTGCCTTACGGCCTGCCTCCCAAATTCAGGGGATCCGAGGTTCACGAGCTGTTTTTGCCCCGGGGTATTGAGGGCTGTCAGGTTTTCGTCAGGTACAGGGGTTAACAGGGGCCCCGCCGCAGCAACGTGCGGCGCATTCAGGTTATTTTCGGCAGCGGCCTGTAACCCAATGCTCCAGGGATATCCGCCAACATCGTAGACTGCCGTCACCCCCGAGCGCAAATAGGCTTCATAATAGCGATCGGGATTTTTCTGCAGACGGGTTTGCAATTCGATATAGTCAATAGTGTCCCTCAAGTCAAGGACGTCTGGCCGGCCGTCAAAAAATCCGGTTTGGGCAAAATGCACATGGGCATCCACCAAGCCGGGAGTGATGAATTTGCCTGATAGGTCAATTTCCTTCGAATTAGCAGGAATTTCCAATTCCTTCCCTCCAATAGATTCTATTTTTCCTTCCCTGATGATTATGACGCTGTTGGTGATTACACCGCCATTTCCATCAAAAGTTGTGGCACCCGTTAGCACCATAGCCCCCGCATTCTTTTCACTTTGGGGAGTACAGGCTGCGATTAAGGCAACCCCGAGGATGGCCCGGAAGATATTTTTGGTCATAGTTCGTTTTTAGACAGGTAGATTGTCCCCTTCTGGTTTATAGAAGCTTAAAGATAAGGTTTATCCCGATCCTTTTCGAAAGGGTTTCATATGAGGGAACAAAAAAACCGGACCTCTGAAGGCCCGGATTATGACTACCACGAAATAGGATATTTATTCTACGGAGCTCAAAAGCTCTTTTTGAATAACATCCTCCAGGATGTGCTTGGGCAATGCTCCTGCCTGCATCATGGGCTGTTTTCCGATAGGGATGAAAAGGATACTGGGAATGCTTCGGATTTGGAAAACGGACGCCAGTTCTTGCTCCACCTGTGTATCTACTTTGTAAATAATAATATCCGGATTTTCGTCGCTCAATGCTTCGAGAATAGGTGCTACCATTTTGCAGGGGCCGCACCAATCAGCATAAAAATCAATGATGGCGGGTTTGGCTCCTTTGTAGTTCCAATCTTTCCCGGAGGTATAATCAAAAATTTCATCTTTGAATTTCTGAGCAGTAAGTTTAACGGTAGGCATAGGATTTCGTTTTTTACGCTGCAAAGGTAAGCAGACTACCTGACCCCTGGTGTAACATTTGTTACTGAAAGGCCTGACGCCAAAACACCTTTTTAGGGATGAACGCTGGATTCCACTGTACCCCTGCGTTCCTGTCCTGAGCGCCTGCAAAAAAAGTGCGGGGCTACCCTGGATAGGGAGCTCCCGCACATGGAATAGCATTGTATAGCTTCGGGCAGGCTTATCCTAAAATACGCCTGTCCTGCTGAGACCCCACAAAGGGTTGGTGGTAATAGCGCGTACCCGTTGCCTGGTACATGGCATTGGCCAAAGCCCCTGAGATAGGTGGGAGCGAAGGCTCGCCCAGTCCGGTGGGGTCTATGCCGTTATCGACAAAAAAGGTCTCGATCTCTTTCGGGGCTTCTGCATGTCGGATAAGGCGATACCGGTCAAAATTGGTCTGTTCGGGTTTGCCATTCTGGAAGGTCAGGGCACTGTAGGTAACATGCCCTATGCCGTCCACGATTCCTCCTTCGATCTGATTCCTGGCGCTAAGCGGGTTGATGACTATACCGCAATCCACGGCACACCAGACCTTGTCTATCCGCGGTTCATTCCCCTCCATTTGAAGGTCCAGCACCTGTGCCACGTATGAATTATGGCAGTAGTAAGCTGAGACGCCCCTTCCTTTCCCATCTGGCGCACCGGCATCCCAATTCGCCTTCTCCCTGACCAGCTTCAGCACCCCGGCATAACGCACGGGATCGTAGTCGTTTTTTTCCGGGTCCCCAACAGGATTGTTGATGGCACGGTCAAAGAGTTCCAGCCTGAAGTCAATCGGGTCTTTGCCCGCCGCCTCAGCGACTTCATCCAGGAAGGCATTCTCGGCCCCTGCCATAAAATTGGACAAGGGGGCTCGCCAGGCTCCTGTAGTCACCTGGGTTGGCATCATGTGGGACTCGGCCAGGAAGTTATCAAGGGCGCCTGCCGGAAAACGGTTCTCAAAAACGCGGCCGTCATTGGTTCCAGCAGCGCGTACATGCCAGGCCACAAGGTTGCCTTCTTCATCCAGGGCGGCCCTGTATTTCACCATATAGGAAGGCCGGTAAGTCCCCTGGGACATATCGTCTTCCCGGGTATACACCAGTTTGACGGGTGCCTGCATCTTCTTTGAGATCATGGCGGCTTCCACGGCAAAAGTGCTGTACAGCCTGCGTCCGAAACCACCCCCCATACGGGTCATCATGATGTCGATTTTCTCCTTCGGCATTTCCAGTACGGAAGCCAGGGTATTCTCCAGGAACTCCGGGGTCTGGGTGGGTCCGAGCAATTCTGCTTTATCCGGGGTCACATGGGCGTAGAAATTCATGGGCTCCATGCAGTTGTGAGCGAGGTAGGGAGCGCTGTAGGTGCTTTCAATAACCTTGGCTGCCCCGGCAAAGACCTTTTCGGGATTCCCGTCCCGGCGGGCGGGCTGCTCCGGAGCTTTTGCCAACAGTTCGGCCAGGCCACTTTCGTGGTCGGAAGTACTTTCAAGCTTGTCGGGTGCTTCCCAGGATGCCTTCAGGGATTTTTTGGCCTGCAGGCATTGCCAGGTGTTTTCACCTACAATGGCGACCATCTCAGGAATGGCCCCACCATCCGACCATTGCCTTTCAGCCCCTTCCGGATAGACCACAATGGGAAAGGCGTCCTTGATCCCCGGCATGGTTTTTACAGATTCCACATCAGCTGATTTGAACGTCATACCGAAGGCAGGAGGATGCACGATCATAGCAATCAGCATACCCTCTTTCTGCACATCCAAACCGAAAAGGGGTTTCCCTGTCACAATGGCCTTCCCGTCCACATTTTTGCGGTCTGTTCCTATTATGGTAAATTCTTCAATATCCTTAAATTTCACTTCCTCCGGGACCTCCAGTGCTGCGGCTGCTGAAGCCATTTCTCCGTAACCAGCCGAATTTCCGCTTGCTTCATGAGACAGCACTCCGGCTGCCGTGATGATTTCCGCTACGGGAACCTGCCAGGCTGCAGCAGCAGCCTCTTTGAGCATAGTACGAGCTGTGGCCCCGGCCATGCGGAGTCCATTCCAGCCCTGTCGGATAGACTGACTTCCCCCGGCCAATTGTCGGGTAAATATATCCGTATTCAGGGGTGCCTGTTCAACGATTACGTTATCCCAATCAGTATCCAGTTCATCCGCCACGATCATAGGCATGGCTGTTTTGACGTTTTGACCGATCTCGGGGTTGGGCGACATGACCGTGACCACGCCATTGTCCCCGATCTTAAGGAAGCCATTGATCTCAAACCACTCATCCGGCATTGCCAGGGTGGCTTTGACAGCAGCCTCATCCTTGCAGGAGGCCAGCCAGCTGAACCCGAGAACCAGACCGCCTCCGGCCAGGCCTGAATTCCGGATAAATGCCCTTCGTCCTATTTTTGTTTTTACAAGTGTCATAATTTCTGATTTTCTTTGATCTTCCCTTTGTTATGCTTCTGACTGGTTTTCTGCAGCCCGTTTCACTGCTTTTTTTATGCGGACATAGGTCCCGCACCTGCATATATTGCCATTCATAGCCATCTCGATATCAGTATCGGATGGATTCGGATTTTGCTTTAAAAGTGCAGCTGCTGTCATGATCTGCCCGGGCTGGCAATACCCGCACTGGGGTACATCTTCCTCCAGCCAGGCTTTCTGGACCGGGTGGTCCCCATTTTCAGAGAGCCCTTCAATAGTAGTGATTTCCTGGTTGCCTACCGTGGAGACAGGAAGGGAACAGGATCGGACCACAGTTCCATTAAGGTGTACATTGCAGGATCCGCAGACGGCTATCCCGCATCCATACTTGGTTCCGACCAGTTTCAGGTGGTCGCGCAAAACCCATAACAAAGGGGTAGAGGGATCTGCTTCTACCTCCCGCTGGGTTCCATTGATGTTTAGATTGAATCGTGCCATGGCTAAAATTTGCATAGAATTTACGGATAATTTGCTTAAAAACCGGCGAAGAGAAATAAAAATGTAGCCTGAAAGTTTTTAACCGTTTGCAGTCCAATCCGCAATCGTATTTCAAATGGGTCCATACGACCAGGTGCCCGGATTCCGGAACCCATTGCTGACTGCTATGTTTACCAAAACTTTGTGAGGGTAGCTGCCGGATTTTGACGTTCTTTGCGTAAACGAAGCCATGGTTAAGAAAAACATACGACTTGAGGTAATGGAGGCCATAGAGCCAAAAGTGGAAGGGTATATGAAAGATTTCCTGATCCCCATTGATGAAATCTGGCAACCTTCGGATTTTCTTCCAGACTCACAGAACGATAATTTTTACGCAGAGGTGGACCAGCTCAGGGAGGCCTCCAGGGAACTCGGATATGATTTTTGGGTAACCCTTGTGGCCGACACAATTACCGAAGAAGCCCTGCCAACTTATGAATCCTGGCTGATGGACGTGGAAGGGATCAGCCAGCAGGAAGAGCCCAATAGCTGGTCAAGATGGGTACGGGCGTGGACGGCAGAGGAAAACCGGCATGGGGACGTGCTAAACAAATACCTGTATCTATCCGGACGGGTCAATATGCGTGAGGTGGAGATTTCCACACAGTACCTGATTGCGGATGGATTCGATATTGGAACGGACCGGGACCCTTACAAGAATTTTGTGTATACCACCTTTCAGGAACTGGCCACGAATATCTCGCATAAGCGGGTTGGGCAGATGGCAAAGAAAAAGGGGAATGCACTGCTTGGTAAAATGTGCAATATCATTGCAGGAGATGAGATGCGCCACCACATGGCGTATCGCGAATTCGTCAAGGTAATCCTCGAACACGACCCCAACGGGATGGTGCTTGCCTTCACTGATATGATGAAGAAAAAGATCGTGATGCCGGCCCATTTCCTTAGGGAGTCCGGTGGAACTATCGGAACGGCATTCGAAAATTTTTCCAATTGTGCACAACGCCTGGGAGTCTACACGGCTCAGGATTATATTGAGATTCTTAAGAAGCTCAATGATTACTGGAAAATTGGAAACCTCAGGGAACTCTCTGATGAGGCCGAAAGGGCCAGGGATTATCTGATGGCATTGCCTGCACGCCTGGAGCGGATATCGGCCAGGATGTCATTTCCCGAAGACCAGTACAGGTTCAAATGGGTGACGGCCAACGGAATGCTTTAGATCGGGTAGTCTCCCGCAATTAGCTTCTTTTTTTGTACTTTGACGAGGTAACCAGCCTGTATCCATGCTACGCTTTTTACGCAGACCACGCCAGGATCTTCTGACTGAAAACCCGCCTAATCAGGATAGTCAGGCAGGCAGATTCAGCAAATATATCCTGTATGCAATTGGTGAGATACTGCTGGTTGTGTTCGGGATCTTAATTGCCCTGCAAGTTGATAACTGGAATGATTACCGAAAGGAGCGGGAGGTTGAAACGGGTATTTTACAGGATTTGCAGATTGAGTTTGATGAAAACCTTACAGATGCCCGAAGGGTGTATGATGGAAATAAAAGCATCTATAATGCCGCAATTGAGCTTCAGGATAATATTGCTTCTAAAACCTATGAACAGAACCGTACTGACACCCTGATGTACGCCATGTTCGACTGGTTTGATTATACTCCAAAGCCCGGAGCTTCCAATAACCTTATCAATTCAGGCAATCTGAGCCTGATCCGCAACGAGGAGTTGCGGAATCTCCTTACACTATGGTCCGGGGTCAATGCTGAACTTGACGATGACGAACAGCTGGCCATTGCCTATTCGCAGCAAACCATTCTTCCCTTTATTGCAGAGCACTATCCAATGTCGAACCTGGAGCGCTTTGACAATCTCGATGCCTTCTATTCGATGCGGGGCTTTACGGATTCGCTGATCGTCGCAAGTCCGGAAGTTCGCTTATTTGATGTTGAGGGACTCCTGACCAACCCCGTTTTCCAAAGCCATATTTCTGCCAAAAAAATGTACGCCCGTCATAACATGGTTGAATGTCAGTATGTAATTTATACATGCAGGTCAATACTCGAGATAATCGATCTGGAATTAACCTCACGATAAAATAGATAATGTGATAATGAAACAGATAGCAACTTTAATGAAAATCATAACACCTTCAATAGCGGTCTTTATAGTGATGGCACTGCTTGTGGCAGGATGTAAACAGGAGGCATCGAAAGACAATGCGGATCCCGAAAAATTGGCACAACCCACTTCCGCGGCATCAGTAGCAGGAATTAAAGAAGTTGTTCTCAGCGGATTCGGATATGAATTGGGATTTCAACATGGGAAAGCACTGAAGACAGAAATTGCCGAGATCGTTACAAAATGGAAAGAAAATACGGCAGCAACCCTAAAGAGGGACCCCGATTCCGTCCTGGCAGACTTCTATGCCTATGCGCAGTTTGAAGAAGCCATTAAAACATATACCCCGGAACTCTACCAGGAGATCAGAGGAATCGCGGAGGGTTCAGGGCAGGATTTTTATGACATCCTCATACTTAATTTATTGGATGAATTCTGGGTCTATATAGATAATCCGGAGAACCATCATTGCAGCAATGTGGGAGTTCCAGCACAAAATGGCAACCCTGGCTATATTGCCCAAAATATGGATATTGAGGCCTATACCGATGGGTACCAGACGCTGATCAGGGTGCAACGGACCGATACCCACCCGGAAAAGTTGATTTTAACACATCCGGGGTTGATCGCCCTTAATGGGATGAATGAAGAAGGCATCGGAGTCGTGGTAAATACGATTATGGAGTTACTAAGTGCCCCTGACGGACTGCCGGTTGCCTGTATTGTGCGCAAAATCCTGGATCAGAAAAATGAAGAGGAACTCCTGGATTTTGTAAAGACGGCCCCCCATGCTTCCGGGCAGAATTACATCCTTGGCATCCGGGGAAACGTCTATGATTTTGAGGCTTCTGCCAACAGGGTGGTGGCGTTTAACCCCAATAACCAGAACGGGACTATTTACCACACGAACCATCCGATTGTCAATTCAGACCTTAAGCCCTGGCATTCGATCTATAATCCCTCACAGGCTGCAGAAGATTTGCCGGTACTATCCAATAGCTATGTACGGCTGGCTGCGCTGGAAAAAAGGTTTGCCAGCAGTATAGAGATATCCGATGTCAATATTATGGGAGCCCTGCGTTCCAAGGATGACCCAGATAATCCGGTGTGCAGGAACCTTACCCCCGGCCTGGGCGGCTTCACCTTCGCTTCGGTAATCATGACGTTTTCAGCTACCCCCAGCCTCCAGGTAACTTCCGGGCCACCGGACGAATCGGAATACGCGGAGTACTATTTTGAAAGTGATTGAAATACGATGCGCCATGCGCCCGCTCCCACGGCATTTAGTCAGGGGATAGTTCCACCGTTGTCGGTTTTCCTGACAGCTCTCATTGGATTTCGCTCTTGCACCCCCCTTTAGCCTACTCGCAGGATCTTCTCCATTTTCCGTCCCCTTGCCAATTCGTCTACCAGCTTGTCTAAATACCTTACCTGCCTGGTTAGGGGAGTTTCAATTTCTTCGATCCGATAGCCACAAATCACCCCTTTGATTAAATGGGCATTTGGATTCAGCGTTGCATCTGCAAAGAACTTTTCAAAAGTCGCATTATCGGCAATAAGATCTTGCAGATCCTTCTCATCATACCCTGTCAGCCATTCGATTACCTGATGTAATTCTTCCTTTGTCCTTCCCTTCCGCTCTACTTTCGTAATATAATGCGGATATACCGAGGAAAACTTCATTGTAGCAATACGAAGATCGTGTTTGGGTGTTGTTTTCATAGTATTTAGTCTCAGTCTGAAGATCTTGGTGTTCTCTGCGCATCGGCCGGGCACGTTGCGATTTACCTGGCTGGTCCGGTTTGCTAAAGCCATTTTCGGCAAGGAGTCATTGACCTATTTTACGAAAAAGCGGAACATGAGCCCAAGGTTTGTTACTCCAGGAAATTACAAAAAAGAAAGCAATGGGCTGAATTGAACTTGCAGTCTGAATCCTGACCTTTGAATCACAATAGTTACAAATTGCGGTTACAATACGTTGATTTTAAATGACTGCCAGCTGGCCGTACTCGCCGGTCGAAAATTCTGCCGAAGGAGGAGCTGTTTACAGGCTTTTCATAAATCCGATGTTGTCAATGACGATCACCCCGCTTTGAGATTTATCAAAGATGAATTTCACCTCTTCAAGGCCGGAGATTTCAAAACTGGGATTGATTTCACGAAGCGCTGCTGCCGGAAAATAGAACGTCTGAAAAACTTTTTCGGATTGTTTCTCGTCCTTAATAAAATCGGTTTTCTTTAGCACCACCTCAATTTCCCGTTGCAGGGCGGAAAACCTGCTCAGCGGAAAGGCTGCGATTTGCCCGGTGGAATCCCTCAAATGGATGGAAAAGTCGAAAGGCTGTTTGTCTTCTTCATCATCCTCATTTTCCGCTTCGTCCGTTTCGGCTTCATCTGCATCTGTCTCACCATCCTTGTTCCCTTCATCCTGCTCAGCATTATTTTCAGCCCACTTCCCTTTGGCTTTCGGATCTGCCGATTCCCTGGATTCAGCCATGGAGAAAACCAGGGCGGCTGTGGAATCGATGGAGACAGGGTGATGACGTATCGTAGAAGAGGCAATCAGTGAATCGGGGACGGAAGCAACCGAATCTGATTTGTCTTTAAGCTCATAGTTCCAGCCTACAAAAAGGGCCCTGCTGCCCTTTTTCTCCCATTTGAGTTTAATCTCCTGTTCACGCCAGACAGACAGGTTGCGGGTATTGATTTTCCCGCCTTCCTGCGAAGTGGTCACCACATTGAGATCCTCATCAAAATTGGCGATGGGTTTGAAGTTTGAATCTTCGAACTGGTTCAGGTAAATGGTCTCTGGAAGCCAGTCCCTGCCGCTTCTTGCATCCACGAAGAGGGGCAGGTATTCCCTTTTGTTTTTCAGGGTGACCTCCAGGAATGAACTGATGTAGACCCGGGCAATTTGCAGCTGGTCTTCGGCTGAGAGCAACTGTTTGAGGTTAAGCTGACCGATAAAGGGGTTCCCGGTATCGTTTTCGCCCCAGCTCGTATTGAACTGGCCGTGATTGGCCCCATAGATGTAAACCCCGGCTTTAAAATGGTACAGACTATCCGTAAAGCGGACCCTTTCATATTGCTGGGACCCCATGAAGGAGCTAACATCCGCGTCCTGGGCGCCGTGCAGTACAAAATAACTGACATCCTCAAATTTAGATCTGGACTCCCCGGGTTCATACTGCCCATCCACCGGGGCAATGGCCACAATGGATTTAATGTTGAAGTTGTAATCAAAGTGTACGGAAGCGTCATCCGGATAAAAGGGAAGTTTATTGAACATGGCCGCATGGGCTACGGCCTCCCCTCCCCTGGAATGCCCGATTAGGGCCAGGTTGGAAGTATCAATTTTACCGTAGAAAAAATGATCATCCATCTTGTTCCACTGATGCCAAACCTTTAAGTGTTCCAGCAATAACCATCCCCTGGCGTCATTTTCTTCATCCAGCCCGCCAAAAATATTGGACCAGGACCCGTTGATAAAGTTCTCATCCACCGAAGCCAGTATGATTCCCCTGGAAGCGAGCAATTCTCCGAGATATGCATATCCAGGATCGGAATAATCCTGCATGCTGTGATTGCCATGCACAATGAGCGCTAAAGGAAAGGGGCCGTCCCCTTCCGGATACCAAACGCGTGCATTCAGGGGCAGGGATTTAGAATCGAAGCCCCAGTATTTCTCTCGCCACCAGCCACCAAATCCGTCCCAGCTATCGATAAACGGCAGGCCGTTTACGGAATCCGTAACGAGATCCACCTGTGATCCGAATTCAGGTCTGTGATGGTCCTTTCCACTGCCATAGGTGAGCGTCTTTACGGTATAGGTCCCTTTTGCGGCAGGCGATGCGGCCTTGATCTGTTCGATTTCCGCCTCTGAGGCGAGGGCCGCATTGGTGATTTCACCCACGTCAAATCCTTTCTGGGCATAGAGATAACCAACAAGAAGGAATCCGGCAACCCCCAAGGAAGTCCCTATGATGAGAACTACCTTTTTTGGGATCGCCAGGTTTTTGAACCCGGTCCATCTGAAAACAGCGACCGCTGCTCCGAAAAGCAATGAGAGTACTCCAAAAATGAGAACCACGATCCAGTCAAAGCTGACTATGAAGAGCAGGGGAACCGCAATAAGAAGGGCCAGTTTCAGGAATTTAGGCAGTTTACCCAACACCCCAATACCCCATCGGGCCAGGTAACCGAAAAGGATGGCAGCACCGACAAAGAGCAATAAGAACAGGACCACCCATCCATCCCTGATATTGATGTAATTGCCTATGGTGAAGAGTATCCATAAGAGTGCAGTGACCATCAATAGTCCCAGGGATGCACCCCGCACCGCATTTTTCCCGGGGGTAATCTTTTTGATCCGTTCGCTTGCCCAGCGTCTGAGTTGTTGGTATCGTTTTTTCATCGTATTGGTTTCAAGGAGGTAAAGCACTTAAAGGTAATGTTTATGCCATTTCTTTCAATACGGAGTCTGTCGATTCCGGGTCAGGCCTGAAAACAATCCTGATTAAGTGTTCTTCCCGATGCGTACGGGACTTAAATACGTAAGGGATCCGCTGCGTTTGTTTTGGCTTTAATCGAGAAATCCTGCACTTAATCCGCACACTTAAAAAATCTGAAGTATCCATAAAAGGGCCTGATTTTCAGGTAACTGGTCTATAATATGTATTTGAACTAGGGAAAAAGTTCTTTATCCAATTTCAAGAGCGGAAACCTAAACCCTTCTGATATTAGCCCCAGAACAAACCCCGAAAATTACATTGTTATGAAAACAGTTCTACTTATTAAAGATATTTATATGGATGCCTTCGAAAGCCTTGGGCATTTTATTACAAAGAATTTTTTCAAGGCATTTGCCTGGTTCAGTTTCGGCATGTTTGCCGTGGTACTCTATGCCTTTGTATTCAGGGTAATAACCGGCTTCCCATTTGATTAAGACACTCTTTTACGATACGTTTATGAAAATGACCCGGAATATTCAGTTTATGGATCTTCTGAAGGCGATCGGCAGTGCAATGATATTCTATATGATTCTATTGTTCTCAGTGTTGATTTTTGGGATCTGACATAAGACAATTTCCTGTGCCATAAGCCTCCCCTGATTCGGGAGGCTTTTTTATTTCAGTACATATGTCTCTATCTGTGAAAGTTGGGTCATGTAGGCCTCTTGTTCTCCTTTGATTACGAACCGCTTTGGCAAAGCACCGATGATCACCCCCACGGCTGCACCGCTCACCGCTCCAATTCACGCGCCGCTACCCATACTGACCTTGGGACGAACATTGAGTTCACTGAATTTTCATATCAAACTGTACTGATGCAGGTCATTGATAAGTGCGCCGTTGATTAATAATTTAGCCCTATAAACCCTAAATAATAATGTGATGAAACTAGGAATGATTTTAGCAGTTTTCGCGCTTATCGGAACCAGCGCACTTGTAGCACAGGATCGGGATCAGGATCGGGATCAGACAAGGGAACAGCTTATGTTAGTGGATGGCGAAGTTTTGCAGATTCGCGACAGGGAACAAATTCGCTTGAATGAACCAATCACCCTCAATGATGGAACGGTTGTTAATCCGGACGGAACCTTCATGACCAATGATATGCAAATCGATTCCAGGTAATGGTCATCGATGGAGAAACGTATCAAATCCGAAATGAGTATCAAGATCAAATCCGGAATCAATATGCCATTGGAGATGGTACCGTGGTAAACCCGGACGGCAGTTACCAGACCAGAAATCAGCAGCAATTGCAGTTAAAAGAAGGTGAGTGCATCAACATGGACGGAGCCAAGTTCATGAACATGTATCAACATCGCAAGATGATGATTAACAAGAATTTACACATGAAAAAGAAGATGAATAAAAAGATCAAAAAACCAAGTATGCATTAAGCACCTCTCTTTGGAATGGGCTCCCGTAAATTAAGATTTGAAACCTGGGCGTTAACAATTGATTTTTGGGGGTCCATTCGCATTAAATTCAAATGTGATGTATTTCCAACGCGCCTGTTTAACCGTTCTTTTGATTATCCCATGCTTCGTATTGCCACAGCACAATACACAGACTGCAAAAGAAATTTCACAAACCAATATTTCCTACATCATCACGGATCTGAGTTTTATGAACGACGCCGTTTTTATGGGACGCCGGGATTCTATTGCAGCCCCCTATATTCTTCCTTCCCTTGGTTATTACG
>JARRLI010000010.1:0-12260 GCA_037387145.1 Robiginitalea sp.
GCGCCAGGACCCTGGTTATTTATTTTATGCCGGCTATTTTCCTCGTCTTCCTATTACAATAAAGCCCGGGGCAGGCCCGGGCTTTTAGATCGTACTTAGCTGCAGGCTCTATTTGTTGTATTCCTCATTCAGGAGTTTCAATACATCGTCTGTAATGTCCGCTGCCTCCTTGCCGTAGAGAACGCTCCCGCCTTCTCCTCCGGTAAGGATGAACCCATACCCGTTGGTCGCGCCGTACTCCTTGATCAATTTCCGCGCCTCACTTACAACAGAATCCATCTTCATTTGTCCTGTCCGTTGCATCTGTTGTTCTTCCCGTTGTAATTGTTGTGCTATGATTTGGCCCTTTTGCTGCAACAGGTCATATTCTTCCTGGGCTTTTTCCTGAGACATGTTTTTAGTTTGATTTTGCACCTCCTGGGCCTCGAGTTGAAATGTTTGAGAAATACTGTCCCTCCTCTTATTGAAATCTTCCGATTTTAGTTGGTAAGCGGCCTCAACGTCTTTTCTTTTCTGATACCCCTCCATGAGCTTTACATTGTCCACGTATGCTATCTTATCCTGTTGGCAACTCATCATGAGAATCACGGCCAGGATGCCAGTCCATTTTTTCATTCTAAGATTATTGATTATTAAGCGCCAAAAATAGGAAAGGTTTTTGGCATAGCGATAGCAGTTGGGGGGATTATAAAAAGTAAATCAGCTCAATTATAGTTTTTGTTTATTATGTTTTAGGTTCGTCATAGTTTTTTATTATTAATATTGATGCGAACGGAGCGTCTCTGAGCGCGGGATTGCAAATGAAGAGGGTAATACTCGTTTTGTTCTTACTACGCAGTTTAGGGGCTCTTAAACTGGCTCTCCGGCTTTTTGAAGTATGTAGACGTGAGAGGAATATTCCCGTGTAAAAATCCCTGCGATATTGGATGCTAACCCCAGGGCAAAGCCGTAAAGCGGCGCAAATTTATTTTGCTTATACGTTTCGGACAGCCATGAGATATAGAATGCGTCCAGCCATAAAGGTTTTACGGACTTCAGTTCAAAGCCTGCATCTGAAAACAGCTGTTCCACCGATTCCTTTGAGAAATGCCACAAATGCCTGGGAACATCGTAGGCGGCCCAATGGGATTTATAGTGTTTGGCGTCCAAAGAGCGATAGTTGGGAAGTGCCAGAATAAGCCAGCCCCCTGGCTTGAGCACTGAGTATATCTCCCGTATGTTTTTATCGAGGTCGGCCATATGCTCCAGCACATGCCAAAGGGTAACCACATCGTATACTGGGGCTTTCTGTACGGAAAGGCTTTTGTATACTGAAACCCCTTTTTGATGTGCCAGCTCTCTTGCCTGGTCATTGGGCTCCACGCCATAAGCTTCCCAGTCGCGCTCTTGTGCATAACGAACAAATTGTCCTGTTCCGGCCCCCACATCCATCAACACTCCTTTTCCCCTATTACACCGCTCAACCAGCCTGAACTTTTTTGCCAGATTTGCCTTCTTGGCGCGCTGGTAAATTTTATCCATTAAGGTTGTTTCCCCGTCGGAATGAGAAATATAATCCGGGCTGTCGTAATACAATTCCATATCCTCAGGAACCGGTAACGTTTGAAAACATTTCTTGTTTTCATTCCATACAATGTCAAACTCGGCTCCTGAAACGAGGTGATCTTTTGCCTTAAAACTATGGTTCTCCATAATAAAGGATGGTACGCCTAATACCATGCGTTTTCTCAATCAATAATACGCAAAAAACAATTTACAATGCCCTTATGGGATCTGGATGTTCCACGTGGAACTATCTGCCGAGATAAACTAGCAAAACACTAATATCGCTGGGCGAAACACCGCTAATCCTCGATGCCTGGGAAATGGTCGCGGGCCTGATTGATGTCAGCTTCTCCCGAGCTTCATGGGAAAGCGAAGATAGCCTCATATAATCGAATTCTTCTGGGATCTTGAGATTTTCCAGCCGCTGCAGCTTATCCGCATTGATCCTTTCCTTCTGAATATATCCTGCGTACTTCACTTCTATTTCCGCCTGCTCTAATACTTCTGACCCCATTTTTTTATCAGCGATGAAGGAGGAAACACTCTCCAATTGCATCATATGTTCCATTTGAACCCTGGGCCGTGAGAATACCTTGTATAATTTATCCCCCTGCTTTACCTCTTTTGAGCCTACCGAACTCAGTATTGGATTGATTTCGTCAGGAATAAAACTGGTTTTTCTAAAGAACCCTATCAGTTCTTCCGATTCCCTCTTTTTCTTTTCCACCAACCGCATCCGGTCTTCCCCTGCCAGGCCAAGTTTGTATGACTTCTCAGTTAGCCTAAGATCCGCATTGTCCTGGCGCAATAACGTTCTGTACTCCGCCCTGGAGGTGAACATCCGGTAGGGTTCTTCAGTCCCCTTGGTGATAAGGTCATCTATCAAAACCCCTATATACGCCTCGTCCCTTCTTAAAATAAACGGCTCCTGATCTGTTAATTTAAGATGTGCATTCATGCCTGCCATCAAACCCTGAGAGCCAGCCTCTTCATATCCTGTGGTACCATTGATCTGGCCTGCGAAGTAAAGGTTATCCACCAATTTGGTCTCCAGGGTATGTCTCAGCTGGGTTGGTGGAAAATAATCATATTCTATAGCATATCCCGGCCTGAAGAATTTTACCTTCTCAAAGCCCGCCACTGATTTCAAGGCCTTGTACTGTATATCCTCTGGCAATGAAGTGGAAAATCCGTTCACATAAACTTCAACCGTATCCCAGCCTTCTGGTTCTACAAATATCTGGTGACGTTCCTTCTCCTTAAACCGGTGTATTTTATCTTCAATAGATGGGCAATACCTGGGCCCTATGCTTTTAATCCGGCCATTGAACATGGGCGATCTGTCAAACCCTTCTTTTAAAAGCTCATGCACTTCCGGACTGGTATAGGTCATGTGGCAGTCCAGCTGCCGTTCAGGCAAAGGGGTGTTCAAATAAGAAAATTTACCTGGCTGAAGGTCTCCCGGCTGTGGAATCATTTTATCGTAATTCAAGCTTCTGCCATCCACCCGGGGTGGAGTTCCTGTTTTCATCCTTCCGGTGTCGAAACCATGTGAAACGAGTTGTTCAGTAATGCCTGTTGCAGCACGTTCGCCAGCCCTGCCACCTCCAAAATTCTTATCTCCTATATGAATAAGCCCATTTAAAAATGTGCCATTGGTCAAAATCACAGACCTTCCCCTAATTTCTATCCCCAAAGATGTCTGAACTCCGACTGCCCGACTGTCTTCCACTAATATTCCACGCACCATCTCCTGATAAAAATCCAGGTTCGGGGTAGCTTCCAGCGCCAGCCTCCATTGTTCTGCAAAGCGCATACGGTCATTCTGTGCCCGCGGACTCCACATTGCAGGGCCTTTACTCTTATTCAACATTTTAAACTGGATGGCAGATTTATCTGTGATAATTCCACTATACCCGCCCAGGGCATCAATCTCCCTTACGATCTGTCCCTTCGCAATTCCGCCCATCGCAGGATTACAGGACATCTGTCCAATGG
Source organism: Robiginitalea sp. (assembly GCA_037387145.1). Taxonomy (GTDB): domain Bacteria; phylum Bacteroidota; class Bacteroidia; order Flavobacteriales; family Flavobacteriaceae; genus Robiginitalea. The sequence goes on from JARRLI010000010.1 coordinate 3,544, forward strand.
TCTGTAGGTTCATGGTGACTAATAGGGTCCTGGAACCCATATTGGCCGCTGCTGCCGCTGCTTCACAGCCCGCATGCCCCCCGCCAACAACTATAACATCATATAATTCTGAAAACATTAGCTCATTGTTCCACGTGAAACATTTTCAATGCGTCGTCCTCCCGCTGTCTCATGATTATCTCTTCGTCTGGTGTTTTGTCTCCAAAACCAAGCAGGTGAAGCAGTCCATGTATCATGACCCTCTTCAGCTCCTCTTCAAATGATTTTCCCAGGCCATCGGCATTCTCCCGCACCCGATCCACTGAAATGAAAATATCGGCCATTAAATTATCGTTCTCCTGGTAAGGAAAGGTGATAATATCTGTATAATAGTTGTGGCTGAGATACTCCTTATTCAGTTCAAGCAATGCCTGATCGGTTACAAAGATGAAGCTTATCTCGTCAATAACCGAGTTGTACGCCTGCGCAACACGAATAATCCATTCGGTATATTTTTTGGCTTCAGGGATGTCAAACTCCGTCTGGTAATGGAATTGTATCATTACTCCTAAAATAACGTCTTACCTTTTCCTGGTAAAGTCGGCGCAAAGGTAAGGGTTGGCGGTTTAAATATTCTATATCCATCCGGTCCTTTTTAAAAACTTCGGGTTTGGTAAGTATGGGATTATCAAAGGTTTGTGTGTTTGACTGGCTTTCCCGCTCCTTGCGCTCTCCCTGCCTCAGCGTTGCGTTCTCCAATCGCATAAGTTGCTGCTGGATTCGATTCAGCCTATCCGCTGTCCTTTCTGTAATGCCATTCCTCAGGATCTCCTCTTCGAATAGCTCCATTTCCCTGGCTATTTGTTCTCCCAATTTCCTGTCGGACTCATTGATCATATCCTCGAGCTGCTTTTCCAGCTGTAAGCGGATTTGCTGTTGTTTTTTATAGATTTCAAAATACTCAGCATAATCCTCTTCGCTAAACCCTTGGGATTTATTTTCCCCAGTGCTCCCTTTCCCCTTCCCGGTTTTATCTCCATTGCGGCCATCCTTGGAATCACCTCCTGCGCCTTCTTTTGATTCTCCTTTATCGCCTTCTTTACCCTGTTTTTCACCCCCTTCGTTGCCCTGTTCTCCCTCCGCGCCCTGGTTCTGTCCTTCCTGCTGACCCTTTTGACTTCCCTTGTCTTGGGCATTACCCATCTGCTGTTGCAATTCGCCCTGGCTTTGAATAATGTCCGGCAGTTGAAAATCACCGCCCTGGCCCTGGCCTTTGCCCGGCATCATCGATTCCTGCATATTATCCAGGAGGTCCGCTAAAAATGCAGCCAGCTCATTCGTCGCGGTAATCACATATTGTTGAAAGGATGCCCCCCTGAACCAGCTATTTTCACCAAAGCTCTCCAAACCTTTGTCCAGGTTGTAATAGACATCAGATATCTGTTGATTGATGTTTTCGGATATTTCCACTCTTCTCAAGGAAAGCGCAAACAAGCTGTCATCAACATGTTCGAATAGCTCCTTTAATTCCCGCTGTTTCTTTATATCTTCTGAACGGTCTACCGATGCCTCTTCCTGTTGCTGCACTTTTTCGAAAAGAGCCTCTTGTTCAAGGGAAAAAACAAGGAGATTATCCAGGATCTGACGCAGCATTTCCGCGTCCTCTGCCATGGACTGGGCTCCGCCCATAGATGCTCCCTGGTCCAGTTGTTCGCTCAATTCTTTTAGTTTTCGGGCCGCGTTGCGCTGTTTTTTGCTGACTTTCTCCTGTTCCTCGTTTTTATCCAAATCTGTGGCCTGCTCTGCACCTTCCTCCTCATTGATCTCTTCCAGTGATTCGCGCTGGTCTTTTTCCACAGATTCCTCCTTGGGTATATCACGCTTCCAGGGCAAGGGCTTCTTCAAGTCTTTATTGTCATCCTCAAGTCGCTCCAGGTCCTTACGCACCTCCTTAAATTGGTCATTCAATTTCTTTTGTTGCTCCCTGTTGTATTTATCGGATAATCGGATTTCTGAAAAGACTTCTTGCTTTTCCGAAAGCTTTTTGAGCTCCCGGCTTAGTTGCCTTGATTTTTCCTGCACGTAGTACCTTTTGGTAAGCTCCAGCAACTGTTGCATACTTCGCTGATTCCCCTGCTGAGCCTTCCCTACTTCTTCCATCCGTTCTTCAAGAGCTTCCCGGTCCAGCTGATCGAGGATCTTCTGAATTTCCTTCATGAGTTCGGCATTCTTACGCGCCTCAGCCTCCATGCGTTCCAATCGCTCTTTGAGCAATTCATCTTCCTGTTCACCTTCAGGAACGTCCATACGCTCGGTGAGTTCCCTGCTGAATTTTTCCATCAGCCGTTCCTGTTGTTCCTGCTGCTTCAGGAAGTCTTTAAGCTCCTGTTTATCTTCATAACTCAACGTTTCTTTTTCTATTTGTGATCTTTGGATCTCCTCAAGCGATTTCTGTAGGCGCTCCTGTTCTTTTGCGGACTTACCCATGCCCTCCAGCAGCTTGCTGTTATATTCCATTTGGCGCCTTTCCAACTCATCTTCTCCGAGTTTCCGAAGTTCAAACACCCGACTTTTTTTGGATTTTCCACCCCTGTTCCCATCATTGTCTGTTACCTCGAAATACAAGTCGTATGCGGTGTCCTCTTTTAGCTCGAGACCGCTTGGAAAGGTATAATAGAAGGAGTGGAACGCCGAGGAAGGGGCGGGCAACTCTATCTCCTGTACGCTTTCTTCATCAAGGGCGGGGTAGACTACGAGTTTCAGTCCTGAAATCCCATGATCGTCAGACAGATCCCCTTCAAAAAAGGCCAGGTTTGGATTTAAGGAATCTCGTTCCATCCGAACCTTTATTTCCGGGTACTGATCGCGAATGACTTCAATTTCGTAATCCATCCGGTCGTATTCGGGAATCTCTTTATTGGAGGCACTGATGCTATAGCGTGTCCGCCTCCATACTCGTTTGTCGATTTCAGCAACCTGATTCATTACCGCGACCCTTTTTACTGTATCGCCGTCCCTATACCTTAGGCTGTCTGCATGAATTGTCTGGATTTTCCACCGGATGCCCGTCCCTTCAGGTATGGTTGCGTTTCCGCTGCCGCGGACGGTTTCGTCCTGCATGCCCAGGTAACCGGGATACTCGAACCGCATTTCAAATCGATCAATGGCGGGAACCCTGATAACTTCAAGCTCATAGGTGCGGGAAGTAATATCCCCAGCCTGGAACTGGAAGCGCGTATTCTTCAAGGGAGGCCTGAAAGTGAACTGGAAATGCGCTCCTGCGTCTTCCATGATCATTGGCACACCCCCGAGCACCAACCGAACTTCTTCAGGCTGTACTTCTCCGGGCGTCCTTACTTTCAGGACAAAGGGCTTGTCCTCACGTTGCCGGAGCCCGGGAGTCATCAGCTCAAAACTGAACGGTGCGGGAGGGTCGTAGGCCAATTGATAATTTGCCACCCTTTTGTAGGAATCTAAAAACTCAAGGCCATACCCCCCAAGCCATATGAATACAAAAATAAGTGCCGGCACTATTGCGAACCTGGCATATTTAAGCCCTTCAGACATGCGGATTGCTCGCTGAAACGGCACTTTCTCCAGATCCTGAGACCGCTGTTCTATGCTGGCCAGCAGCAACTCAGTTTTAGTCGGGCTTTCAGCCAGCTCAAGCAGGTTGTAAAGCCTGTCGCTTACCTGTGGGAAGTGCGTTCCAATAATCTGCGAGCCTTCTTTGTGGGATAATCCTTTTCGCAGGCGGAAGAGCAACAGCAGCGGTCGCAGGATGTAACGGACCAGCAAGTAGCCTTCAGCTGCCAGGCCAATCCATAGCAATATGCGGCGCATCCCCGTACTCATCCAAAGGAAATACTCCAGCCCTCCAATAAAAAGAAACAGCAACCCTCCCAAAAAAAGGAATACGAAGACCCCCTTAATTAATTGTCTCCTGTAATATCGGCTGATAAATGCCTCGAGTTTCTCGAGTATCAGTTGGTAACTGCGCAAAATTCCTATATTTAATACCAAGATAGCACGATGCCTTTAATTCACAGGCTAAAAACATGTTAAAAGCAAGCATGAACTCGCTCAAATACCTCGCGGCCTTTACAATTCCTATATCAGCCTTCGTAGGTTTAGCTCTGGCTGGCCCCTGGAGTTTTCTTACCCCTGTTTATGCGTTTGTAATGATTCCTCTCCTGGAAATGCTGCTGCCTCAGGATGCTACCAACCTGGAAGAACCCACCAGGGCATCAGAGGGGGTCAGCAAACTCTATGACTGGTTGCTTTATGCCAATATCCCCATTGTATTCGGGCTGATCTGGTTTGTTGCCAGCAGGATTAGCTCCGGGTCCTTCGAAACCTACGAATATGTGGGCTATGCGTTTTCTCTGGGCATTGTACTGGGGACCAATGGAATCAATGTGGGTCATGAACTGGGCCACAGGCAATCTTCGCCGGTACGGCACCTGGGCAAGCTTCTGTTGTTGCCAAGCCTTTATATGCATTTTTACATCGAACACAATTTCGGACATCACCTGCACGCAGCGACCCTGGAAGATCCTGCCACTGCAAAATATAACCAATCGGTATATAGTTTTTGGGTGACTTCTGTCGTGCGTCAATATATAAAAGCCTGGAAGATCCAGATGGACTTGCTTAAAAGACAGGAGAAGGGGTTCTTTTCAATAAAAAATGACATGTTCTGGTACCTGCTGATCGAGGCGGGATATCTTGTGCTTTTGTACGTGTTGTTCGGAGGAATTACCCTCTTGTTTCTGATTCTTTCCGGCATCATAGGGTTCCTGTTGCTGGAAACCGTGAATTATATAGAGCATTACGGGCTTTTGAGAAGGAAGCTGCCCTCCGGCCGTTATGAAAGGGTTCGGGAGGTCCATTCCTGGAACAGCAACCATGTTGTGGGCCGCATTGTGCTCTATGAACTTACCAGGCATAGCGACCACCACTACCGGGCTTCCAAAAAGTATCAGGTGCTCGATTATCACGAAAACTCTCCCGACATGCCCTTTGGCTATCCCACTTCCGTGGTGCTTTCACTCTTCCCTCCCCTTTGGTTTCGCATTATGAATCCGAGGATCCCGGATGAGATGAAACCAGCCTGATGATCATTGCCAGTTAAGGGTTCCTATCTATCTTTGTGCCATAAAAATCTGCTATGAGCAAAAAGGTCCGTGTACGTTTTGCCCCGAGCCCAACCGGGCCCCTGCATATTGGAGGGGTGCGCACCGCACTATTCAACTACCTGTTCGCCAAACAGCACGGAGGGGATTTTATCCTGCGGGTGGAGGACACGGATCAAAGCCGCTTTGTCCCGGGCGCAGAAGCCTACATAACGGAATCCCTGGAATGGCTGGGGATCCCCTTTGATGAAGGCCCTGGAAAAGATGGGGGCTATGGTCCTTATCGGCAGAGTGAGCGTGTTGATGTGTACAGCAAATATGCCGAGAGACTCATCGACACAGAATGGGCTTATTATGCATTTGATACCCCGGAAGCGCTGAATGAGGAACGGAATCAGGCAGAGGGGGCCGGAGACACCTTTACATACAACTGGAGAAACAGGGATCGATTCAACAATTCCCTAAACCTCCCTGTTGAAGAGACCTCCAGGCGAATCAAAGATGGAATACCCTATGTGATTAGATTCAAATGGCCTTTGGATATGGTGGTTAACCTTAAAGACTTGATTCGCGGGGATATTCGGGTAGAAGCCAACGCCCTGGATGACAAAGTTCTTTTTAAAAGCGACGGGATGCCTACTTATCACCTCGCGAATATCGTGGACGACCACTTAATGCAGATCAGTCACGTGATAAGAGGTGAAGAATGGTTGCCCTCCCTGCCCCTTCATTGCCAGTTATATAAGGCGTTTGGGTGGGAGCCGCCCGAATTTGCACATCTTCCGCTTATCATGAAGCCTGTAGGCAAGGGGAAACTGAGCAAGCGGGATGGTGAAAAATTAGGATTTCCGGTTTTTCCGCTGTCGTGGAAAGAAAGTACAGGGTACCGTGAAAGTGGGTTCTTTCCAGAAGCAGTTGTTAACTTCCTTGCAATGCTCGGATGGAATCCCGGAACAGAACAAGAGCTGTTTTCGAAACAACAGCTGATCGAGGCCTTTGATCTCGGACGCGTTCAAAAATCCGGGGCCCGTTTTGATCCCGAAAAAAATAAGTGGTATAACCATCAGTATTTGCAACAAAAACCCATTAGCATCCTGGCATCTATGTTCCGGCCTGTTCTGGCCGGGAACGGTGTGGGCGAAGAAGTTTTTTCAAATGAATACCTTGAAAAGGTAGTTGCGCTGATCCGGGAGCGCGCCTCTTTTGTCCATGAATTCTGGGGTCTTGCTGCATATTTTTTCCAGGCCCCTACCGTCTTTGATGAAAAAGCAGCGAGAAAGCAATGGAAGCCTGACACTCCTGCTAATATGCGAGCGCTTTCCGTCGTCCTGCAATCTCTGGAAGACTTCTCCGCAACCAGTACAGAGCATGCGGTAAAGAATTGGATTCAGGAAACCGGGTTGTCCTTCGGGCAGGTCATGCCGCCGCTGAGATTAATATTGGTGGGTGCAATGAAAGGGCCCCACTTGTTCGATATCATGGAGTTGCTGGGCAAACAGGAGACGCTCTCAAGAATAGACTTTGCGGTGAGCACCCTTGGGCCCGCAAGCTGAGCATGTAACATTTCCGGAGAATGCCCGACAAATTATTGAAGGATTCATCGTATCTTCCTGAGTAATCATTAAACCGCAATCATGGCAAACATTTTCTTTTGGATCCCTGCAATTTTTGTGGGGGCCCTGCTCCTAATCGGATCCTTTTTTGTAGTCAAGCAACAAACTGCAGTAGTGATAGAGCGTTTCGGCAGGTTTCAGAGTATCCGGAATTCTGGGCTTCAGATGAAAATCCCCTTAGTGGACAGGATTGCAGGCCGTCTGAGCCTTAAGATTCAGCAGCTCGATGTGATTGTTGAAACCAAGACGCTGGACGATGTTTTTGTCAAATTAAAAGTTTCCGTTCAGTATGTGGTCATCAGAGAAAAAGTCTACGAGGCGTTCTACAAGCTGGAATACCCCCATGAACAAATAACCTCCTATGTCTTTGATGTGGTCCGGGCAGAAGTGCCAAAGATGAAGCTGGATGATGTCTTTGTGAAAAAGGACGATATTGCAATTGCTGTTAAATCAGAGCTTCAGGATGCCATGCTGGACTACGGGTATGACATCATTAAAACACTTGTGACCGACATTGACCCAGATGCTCAGGTAAAAGCCGCCATGAACCGTATCAATGCTGCAGAACGCGAAAAAATCGCGGCCCAGTTCGAAGGGGACGCGGCGCGCATCCTGATGGTGGAAAAAGCCAAAGCTGAAGCTGAAAGCAAGCGGTTGCAGGGGCAGGGTATCGCCGATCAGCGAAGGGAAATTGCAAGAGGTCTTGAGGAGTCCGTGGAAGTGCTTAACAAGGTTGGCATAAATTCTCAGGAGGCATCAGCGCTCATAGTTGTAACCCAGCATTATGATACGCTGCAGTCGATAGGGGAAGAGACCAACACCAACCTAATTCTGTTGCCGAATTCCCCGCAGGCGGCCAGTGATATGCTGAACAACATGGTTGCTTCCTTTACAGCCAGCAATCAGATCGGGGAGGCAATGAAAAACCAGAAGGACCCTAAAAACAATAAGCAATAAGTCTGGCGATATTTCATTGAAAAACGCGCCTTCTCCGGCTGGTTATCTCCGGAATTTCCGAAGCAGAAAACCCAGTATCCAGGAAATCATAAACCGCTTGACGACCCCTTCACCAAGACCGGTAAAAATCGAAGACGGCTCAAACCGTTTCCTGAAATCGCCCAGGTTGCCCTTGATCTCTTCCTGAGCAATCTGCCTTCTCAATTGCAAAATTCTCAGGTCCCTGTCTACTTCCTCAAAAGAAGTGTATGGCTGGTTTTTCATTCGTCCTCAAAATAATACTTGGAAAATGTCTTGAGAACCGGCGCCTCCAGCTTTTTCCGGACGATATAGGCCATAATTCCCAGTATGCAGTAAACGACTCCCACGACCAGAAAGCCGGCCATATCACTATCCAGGGAATCGCCAATTGCTATGGATGCGGCGATAGAGACAAAAAACAACATTAGAAATCCGATGGTTCCCAGAAACAGGACCATGGTTAGAGCAATGATTGCCTTCATCAAAAACTTGAAAGACTTTAACTGGTAATACTCCGCAGTGCTTTCAATATATTCTTTCGCCGACCGCTGTGATTCAGACAGGTCTTTTTTTAATTCATCGAAGGCCATTCCTATTTCTGAAACTGGGCATTTTTCTTTCTGAGCTCCTCAAGCCTCTTCTCCAGGCCGGCAATAATGTCATCTGCCTTATAACTCATCTTTGAAATAGTGTCCTCCAGTTGTTTGTCAAAGGCCGCCTTTTGGTCCTTGGCAGACTTTGAAAGTTCTTCATGTGCCGCGCCCAATCGTTCGGCTAAATTATCCGAAGCCTCGTCCGCCTTATCTTTGATTCGCTGGCGGGTTTTTGATCCTTCGTCCGGAGCATAAAGAATTCCTACTCCCGCCCCAATGGCGGCGCCTACTAATAATGCCAATAATACTGATCCGCTGTCATTTGCCATAATTTCTAAATATTAATTGAAGGTTCAGAGTTTGTCCTAGTTAAACGGACCTTTAATATAGTAAATTTATCTCATGTGCCTGCAAAAAAC
>JARRLI010000011.1:0-11210 GCA_037387145.1 Robiginitalea sp.
CCGAGGTATGCGGCAAATTCCAGGGTGGGCTCCAGCTTCGCATTATAAGCAGGTGCTCCTTTCCGCTGGTACATGGGAAGGCGGTTAAACATCCATTCCAGCGTTTCCTGATAGGTCATCACCTTACTGACCGAGTTTAAAATTCACCTCCACAAAACCAATCTGGCGGTTAGGGGCTTTGTTGTCGAGATTCCAGCGATACAAAAAGGCTGTTTTTCGGGCAGGTTCCAGAAGACAGGGGTGATTGTTTGTTGTCCCCCGTACACCGGGTGTGGCGCTGATTACCTTTCCGCTGCGGTCTACTTCGATCTTCACCACCACTCGGCCAGCCTCATTGCATTCCTGCTGCACCGCATCCCTGCTCACCAGGTTGCGTCCACTAAGTCCGTAACCGGCCGTTCCGCTGCCACTGCCCGGAGCTCCGTAATACGTGGTGGAATAAGGATTTCCCTCCGGATTCCCTTTGTCTCCGGCACGAGTGTCATCCCCTTCACTACCATCAGCCTGGCCCTGGGCATTGTTAAGCCCTCCCATCAGGGCATCCAATTCTTGTTTCTTGGCTTCCTGCTCCTGACGTGCGCGTTCTTCAGCCTCCCTTTTCTCTCGTGCTATCCGTTCGGCCTCCTCCCTTTCCTTCCGGGCATCTTCCGCTGCCTTTCGCTTGGCATCCTCTTCCTGCCTGAGGCGGATAGATTCTGCTGTCTCCTGGGTGAGGACCTCTTCCGGGGGCTCCTCGGTTTCCAGGTTTTCCTCCACAGGCTCCGGAATTGTTTCTTCGGGTGGAAGTTCAGCGGGTTGTTCGGTGACCTCAGGTTCCTGTTGACGGGGACGCACCGGTTCAGTGGGCTGTACCTCTCCCATCCCGAATTCCATGGTTCCAAAATTCACGGAAATACCGCTTTCAATGGGAGGTTCCATATAACTGAGACCGATGTAGAACAACAACAGGATAAGCACACTTAACAGGATAGTAGTAAGTGTAAAGGACTTCTTCTTGTGTCTAGTATCGAGAAAAGGCATCACTTCGGACGCACCGCGAGGATCACCTTGTAACTGTTTCGGTTAGCGATATCCATGACATTTACGGCTTCCTTTATGGCAACACTCTCCTCAGCCCGTAAAATGATGGTAGGCTTCTCCTGACCCTCCAGTGCCTTTTTTAGTTCAATTTCAATATACTGCTTGTTGATCTGTTGATTGTTTACGAAATATTCCAGATCGCGGTTGATTGTCACGGAAACATTCTGTGTGTTGGTGGATTTTCCCCTTGCCTTGGGCAATAGTAAATCCAGGGCATTTGGGGTATTGGCCGTCAGCATGAAAAAAATGAGCAGCAGGAAGACCACATCCGTCATCGAGGACATGCTAAATTCAGGGCTAACCTTGTTCCTTCCTTTCAGTTTCATAGCTTATTCTTAAGCGGGTTCACTTAATAAATCAAGGAATTCCGTTGCGTGGGCCTCCATTTTGTGAATGACCTTATCCGTACGGTTCACCAGGTGATTATAGCCAACGTAAGCAATGATTCCTACCGATAATCCCGCCACGGTAGTTGTCATTGCCGTATATATCCCCGAGGCCAGCGCGCCCATTTCAGCCTGTCCACCACTGGTGGCCATCTGATGGAATGCAAGGATCATACCGATAACAGTCCCCAGGAAACCGATCATTGGGGCAGCTCCCGCCACAGTAGCCAGTACAGTAACATTCTTTTCCAATTTATAGACTTCCAGTGTGCCTGCGTTCTCGATGGCGGTATTAATATCATCCAGCGGCTTGCCGATCCGTGATATCCCTTTCTCTACCAGCCGTGCAACAGGGCTGTCTGTCTGGGCACACAGGATTTTGGCAGCTTCCAGTTTCCCATTTGAGATATGGTCCCGGATTTGGTTCATGAAATTCTTGTCGATCTTGGATGCTGCCTTAATAGCCAGAAGGCGCTCGAAATAAATATACATTGCCACGGCAAGCATCACGAACAACACGGAAATAATGACGATACTTCCGGTTCCTCCGTTAAAGATGAGGTCAATAACGGAAAGGGTTTTTTCTTCGGAGGCGATTTCACCCAACTGGGATTCATCTACGACATCCTGCAACAATATCATAGTAGCTTGTTCTTAATGTTGATTTTAATAACGGGGTTTCCCAGTTTTAATTATGCGTGCAGTACAAAATCTCTCAAAAGCACAAAAACAAAGGCTCCGGAAAGGAATCCTGCCAGGGCAAGCCATGCTATTTTACGCATGTACCAGAAGAAATCGATCTTTTCCATTCCCATAGCAACTACACCTGCTGCAGACCCAATAATCAGCATGCTGCCACCGGTTCCGGCAGAATATGCTATAAAATGCCAGAGCGGACTATCCATAGTCTCCGAGAACATACCCATACTGGCTGCTACCAGGGGAACATTGTCTATTACAGCAGAACCAACCCCTAGGAGCATGACCACATAATCGGTATTGGGTATCGCTGCATTCATGCTTTCGGCATAATTAAAGAGGTAACCCAGGGATTCCAGGGCAGCAACAGCAAGAAGGATGCCCAGGAAGAAAAGGATACTGGGAAGCTCGATCTTTGAGAGGGAGGAGTGAACCGGACTATGATGGGATGCACTCTCACTTTCCTCAGTTGTATCCTTATCCAGGGAAGAAATACTGAATTTGGCGTTACTGTAAATTTCTGCAAATGTAGCCACAATGGCCAGGGAAAGCATCATTCCCACATAGGGCGGGAGGTGGGTAATGGTCTTGAAAAACGGCACGAAAACAATAGATCCCAATCCGAGATATAGCATGGTAGGACCATATTTGGACATGCCATTATGATCCAGTTCCACCTCGATTTCCCCTTTGAAAATGGGTTGACGGCTGGCAAGAAGGGTAGGCACTACCGTACACACAATGGAAGGGAGCAGCACATTTATTACCAGCTGCGAGGCACTAACCTTATCGGCAATCCAGAGCATGGTTGTGGTCACATCCCCAATCGGAGACCAGGCACCTCCCGCATTGGCATTGATAATGATAAGCCCCGCAAACCACAGGCGCGTCTGCCGGTCCTTGATCACCTTTTGCAGGATGGTTACCAGTACAATGGTAGCCGTGAGGTTGTCAATGATGGCAGACAGGATAAAGGCCAAAATAGAAAATAACCAGAGTAGCCTTTTTTTGCTCCGCGTACGGATATATCCCTTTATGGTAGCGAACCCATTGAAGTAATCAATGATTTCCACTATGGTCATTGCGCCCAACAGGAAGACCAGGATCTCAGCTGTTTTTCCCAGGTGGTGCAGCAACATCTCATCCAAATGGGAAGGTTCCAGCAACTTCTCCTCGGCGTTCACCTCAAAAACGGGCAAATGGGCCAGGGCAATGATCGCCCACAAAATAGCCATCATGGCAAGGGCGGGTATGAGTTTGTCGATTTTCAGGTTGTGTTCCAGCGTGATGGCGAGGTATCCGAAAAGGAAAACAAGTATGATAATGGATTCCATAAAGGTTGTTTTTAAACGAGCTGCTTAAGTGCAATTTCAAATGCGGTCCGGCTCAGGTTCTTTTTGGTTGGATTCTGCTTAAATATATTCAAAATTGCTTTTCTAATCACTTCGGAGGTGTCATTAAAAATAGCATCATCCTCCAGGGATACCCTGCGTTCCATGAAATAGGCGAAAACTCGGGCCATACCACAGTTGGATACAAAATCAGGGATCAGGCTGACACGCTGATCTGTATATTCCATAATCGGACCAAAGAAGATCTCCCTGTCGGCAAAAGGTACGTTTGCTCCACATGAAATTACTTCCAGACCCGTTTCGATGAGGGTACTTATCTGCTCCCTTGTAATAAGCCTGGAAGCGGCACAGGGGGCGAATATCTCTGCCTGAAGTTTCCAGATGCTCTGGCTGATTTCCGAAAAAGGGATCATGTCCTCTGTTATGAGGGCGTTCCCTTTTTTCTTGCGGAAAAAGGTCTGTATTTCCTCAAAACTAAATCCTTCTTCTCTGACAACCCCCCCATGGCGGTCAATTATCCCGACTATACGTGCCCCCATTTTGGCGAGGTAAAAGGCGGCGGCAGCACCTACGTTCCCGAATCCCTGGACGATGGCCCTTTTTCCCTTGACATCGCTTTCGTGGATGTCGTAAAAGTGGCGCACTGCTTCCGCAACCCCATATCCGGTAATCATGTCGGCCACCGTGTATTTCCGGGAGGGATCCGGCGAATAGGAATCTTTTTCCAACACCTTGATCACCCCTATCCGCAACTGTCCGATCCGGTTTATCTTATCTGCTTCGCTCGGTTTGAAATGCCCGTTGAAGACCCCTTCCTGTGGATGCCATACCCCGGCATCCTCTGTAATGGGAATAACCTCCTGGATCTCGTCCACGTTCAGGTCACCCCCGGTTCCATAGTAGGATTTCAATAAAGGCGAAACCGCCCTGTACCAGCGCTCGAGGACTCCTTTTTTTCTCGGATCTTCCGGATTGAAATTAATACCGGATTTTGCCCCCCCGATAGGGGGTCCGGAGACCGTGAACTTGACCTCCATGGTTTTGGCCAGTGAGAGCACCTCATTCATATCCAGGCCTTCTCGCATCCTGGTTCCTCCACCGGCAGCGCCTCCCCTGAGCGAATTAATGACCGTCCACCCTTCGGCTTCAGTCTCGGGATCATTCCAGTGAAAAACTATTTCGGGAGCCTTGTTCTCAAAGCGCCCGAGAAGCTCTTTCATTAACATACAGCCAGCTGGTTTAATTGGTTAGGTGCTGTTCGGAATGTTTCCAGTTAGTACAGGTGAAGCAACTTCCGGAACAGCCTAAACAAATATAAAAATAAAGGGGGGCTTTAAAAGTATTTCTCCTGCTTTCATCAGATGTTTGGTTAAAGGGAATTCGAAATTCACAAGAATGCCTGGTTGCGGTTGAAATCCTTGTAATCTGGATGTATATTTGTAGGCCTTTATTGAAAATTTTTCAACGCATATGGATTTCACATTGACCGAAGAACAACGGATGATACAGCAAGCCGCCCGTGATTTCGCCCAAAATGAATTGCTGCCGGGTGTAATAGAACGGGATGAGAAACAGGAATTTCCAAAAGCCCAGATTCGCCAAATGGGGGATCTCGGTTTCATGGGCATGATGGTGGACCCGGCCTATGCAGGCAGTGGAATGGATACCTTGTCCTACGTGCTGGTTATGGAAGAACTTTCAAAGGTGGATGCTTCTGCCTCAGTTGTGGTCTCAGTAAATAATTCCCTGGTATGCTGGGGTTTGGACACCTATGGCACAGAAGCTCAAAAAGACAAATACCTTAAACGGCTCGCAACAGGGGAACTATTGGGTGCGTTCTGCCTTTCCGAACCAGAGGCAGGAAGTGATGCAACCTCACAGAAAACAACGGCCCTGGACCAGGGCGATCACTACCTGCTTAATGGTACCAAGAACTGGATTACCAACGGATCTTCGGCAGATGTGTACCTGGTAATCGCCCAAACCGATGTGGATAAAGGCCATAAAGGGATCAATGCACTGATCGTCGAAAAGGGTATGGAAGGTTTTGAAATCGGACCCAAGGAACAAAAAATGGGAATCCGGGGCAGTGATACCCACTCCCTTATGTTTACCGACGTGAAAGTGCCCAAGGAAAACAGGATAGGAGAAAATGGCTTTGGGTTCAAGTTTGCCATGAAAACCCTTGCAGGAGGCCGCATTGGAATTGCAGCACAAGCCCTTGGCATTGCAGCTGGAGCCTATGAACTGGCATTGAAATACTCGGGGGAACGAAAGGCGTTCGGTACGGAAATTTCCAATCATCAGGCAGTGGCTTTCAAACTTGCCGACATGCATACCCAAATTGAAGCTGCGCGATACCTGGTTTACAAATCAGCTGTAGACAAGGACCGGGGGCTCAATTACGACCTGTCTGGAGCCATGGCCAAATTGTACGCCTCACAGGTAGCTATGGATACCACCGTCGAAGCAGTCCAGATCCATGGCGGAAATGGTTATGTCAAAGAATATCATGTAGAAAGGTTAATGCGGGATGCTAAAATCACTCAGATTTACGAAGGCACTTCTGAAATTCAGAAAATCGTGATCTCGCGAAGTATCCTTAGACAATAGATCTCGGTTACTTTTTCCGCTCTGTATCCGTAAAGCTTTAAGCTCTTACGATCCTATTACCCATGAAATGCCTGACCACCCTTGCTCTATAGGGGGTTCACAGGTTGTGGGATGATCTGTATCTTATACACCCCTGATTTTGCCAGGCGGGAAGCCTGCAGATTTATCGTTTTTGAATACCTGACAATTTATTCCTCTTAAAATTTACATATTGACAATAATACTGCATTATATTATATATATTACATTTATTTTAATATATCTAAATTTTTATTGAATTTTTCTTAGTGTTTTTGATACTTTGCTGTATTTTCTATAATACTTTCAGCCTGTCTTGCGCTGATATCTCAATGGTGAAGTATGAGAAAACAAGGTTTGTACCTTCCGGAATTTGAACATGACAATTGTGGTGCAGGTTTTATTTGCAGTCTAAAAGGGGAAACGTCGAACGATATTATTCACAAAGCCCTCGATATTCTTGAAAAACTCGAACACCGCGGTGCAGTAAGTGCCGACGGGAAAACAGGGGACGGGGCCGGGATCCTCATCGACATTCCCCATGCGTTTCTGAAGGAAGTATGTGAATTTGACTTACCGCAAGCAGGCACCTATGCTGTCGGCAATGTTTTTTTGCCACCAAGCCCAAACCAGCAGACCTTCTGTATCAGGCAATTCGAAGAAGCCTGTGAAGAAATGGACCTGAACATACTAGGTTGGCGGGAAGTACCCGTAGACCACGATGTACCGGGATATATTGCCGTCCAAACCGAACCAGCTGTAAAGCAAGTTTTTATAGAGTCTTCGATTAGCGAAGCCAATTCCCTGGATTTTGAACGAAGATTGTTCGTCGCACGTAAAAAAGTAGAACATGCCATCCGGCACTCTAAATTATCTGAAAGCTCTTATTTCTACGTACCCAGCCTTTCCTCCAAGATCATCATATTCAAAGGGCTGCTTATGCCTTTGGATATCCGCAGGTACTATCTGGACCTGCAAGATACTCGCGTGGTTACCCGCCTGGCACTGGTTCATCAAAGGTTTTCCACCAATACATTCCCAACCTGGGACCTGGCCCAACCCTTCCGCTACATGTGCCACAATGGAGAGATCAATACCCTGCGGGGGAATATTTCCCGCATGTATTCCCGGGAAGAACTGATGGCAAGTGAATGGCTGGATAAAGACCTTAAAGAGATACTCCCTATCGTGCTTCCCGGTAAATCTGACTCAGCCACGCTGGATATGGTCGTCGAGCTCTTGCTGATGAGCGAACGATCCCTGCCGGAAGTCATGATGATGCTGGTCCCTGAAGCCTGGGAAAAAAACCTGGAAATGTCCCAGTCCAAGAAGGCATTCTACGAATTCAACTCCTGTCTGATGGAACCCTGGGACGGTCCGGCATCCATCCCTTTCACCGATGGGAAGTATATCGGTGCTGTCCTGGACCGCAACGGACTGCGTCCCTCCAGGTATTCAGTAACCCGGGATGGATATGTGGTCATGTCCTCTGAAACCGGCGTACTGGACATCGCCCCGGAAAATATCGCTTTGCACGGGAGGCTGGAACCAGGAAAGATGTTCCTGGTCAACATGGAGGAGGGACGAATCGTCAATGACGAGGAGATCAAGGAAGCCATCGCATCAAAGTATCCGTACGGGGAATGGCTCAGGGATAACCTGGTGCACCTGAAGGACATCCCTTATAATAAAGCTCCGCTTTTTGAGGACAAAGCACCACTTTCCAATCGCAAAAAAGCCTTTGGATACACCCTTGAAGAAATTCAGAGCATCGTACTTCCGATGGCGCGAAACGCGAAAGAACCTATCGGGTCGATGGGTTCAGATACTCCTGTGGCCGTCCTTTCCCAGCGCCCCCAGCTTATCTATAATTACTTCAAGCAACTCTTCGCGCAGGTGACGAACCCCCCGCTGGATGGCATACGGGAAGAACTTATCTGCGACATCAGCCTAACCCTCGGGAGCGACCACAACATCTTTGAGATCACAGCCGCCCATTGTACCAAATTGAAGATCCAGAACCCTGTGATCTCCAAGGAAGATCTGGATAAGATAAAAAGCTATGGAAATGGCCCGGATTTCCGGGTAAGATCCATCCCCTTGCTTTATGATGCCGTACGCGGTCACAACGGGTTGGAAGAAGCACTGGAACAACTGCTCGACGCGGCAGAAGGTGCGGTGGAAGCCGGGATCAATATCCTCATTCTCTCCGACCGAAATATAGATACCCATTTGGCACCAATTCCAGCCCTGATGGCATGCTCCTATGTGAACAGCGGGCTTCAGCGTATGGGCAAGAGATCTGGGGTGAGTATTATAATTGAATCGGCTGAACCCCGGGAGGTGCATCATTTTGCACTCCTCTTTGGTTTTGGGGCCAGTGCCATCAACCCGTATCTGGTCAATGAAATCATTGCGGAACAAATCGAGAAGGAAAACCTTACCGAATGCACCTTTGAAGAAGCTATCAGCAATTACAACAAAGCCGTTGGAAAAGGGATCCTCAAGGTGATGAACTAATTAGGTTTATCTACGTTGAACTCTTACAGGGGGTCCCAATTGTTCGAATGCCTCGGCCTGCGAAGTGACCTGGTAGCCAGGTACTTTCCTAATACCCCTACAAGGATCCAGGGCATTGGCCTTTATGAACTGGAAAAAGAAATTTCACACCGCCACAGGGAAGCTTTTGTTACCCCTGAAATTCCAGGTAGCCTGGATCTGGAAATCGGAGGGCAATACCGATGGAGGCGGAATGGCGAGAAGCATCAATTCAACCCGTTGAGCGTGGCCTTGCTGCAAAAGGCCGTCAGGAACAATGAACCGGATACATACAGGGATTTCGCGAAAATGGTGAATGAACAGTCCAGGCAATTGATGACCCTCCGGGGGATGTTTGAATTCACTGACTACGATCCCATCCCCCTTGAGGAAGTGGAACCCTGGACCGAACTGGTGAAGCGCTTTAAAACCGGTGCAATGTCTTATGGATCTATTAGCAAAGAGGCGCATGAGAACCTGGCCATTGCCATGAACAGGATCGGCGGGAAGAGCAATTCGGGCGAAGGAGGGGAAGATTCGATTCGATTCTATAAAAGCCAGTCCGGCGACTGGAAAAACAGCGCTATCAAGCAGGTTGCCTCAGGCAGGTTTGGAGTTACTTCCAATTACCTGACAAACGCATCTGAAATTCAAATTAAAATGGCTCAGGGAGCCAAGCCCGGGGAAGGGGGGCAACTGCCAGGACCCAAGGTGAACCCGGACATTGCGCGTACGCGGAATTCAACCCCCTATGTAGGGTTGATATCCCCTCCACCCCACCACGATATTTATTCCATCGAAGACCTGTCCCAGCTTATCTACGACCTTAAGGCAGCCAACCGGGAGGCCAGGATCAATGTAAAGCTGGTATCTGAGGTGGGGGTAGGAACCGTGGCCGCTGGTGTAGCCAAAGCCAAGGCAGACGTGATTCTCATCTCAGGACATGACGGGGGTACCGGGGCCTCTCCTCTTACTTCCCTGAAGCACGCAGGCCTGCCATGGGAACTTGGAATTGCAGAAGCACAGCAAACACTCGTCCTTAACGATCTCAGGAACCGGGTTGTACTGGAATGCGACGGACAACTGAAAACCGGGCGGGATGTGGCCATTGCCTGCCTGCTGGGAGCCGAAGAATTTGGTTTTGCCACTGCACCCCTGGTTGCCTCAGGATGCGTGATGATGCGTGTTTGCCACCTGAACACCTGCCCGGTCGGGATAGCTACACAAGATCCTGAATTGAGGAAAAAATTCAAGGGCAAGCCCGAACACGTGGTCAATTACATGTACTTTGTGGCCCAGGAACTTCGGGAGATCATGGCCCAGCTCGGCTTCCGCACCCTCGATGAGATGGTTGGGCAGGTCGCCAGGCTGGACCGCAGCAAGGCCCTGGATCACTACAAGGTGCGCGGCATAGATCTGAGTCCTATTCTCCATCAGGTGCCCGTGGAAGCGGGAACTCGTCTGTGCAATACACACAAACAAAATCACCGGGTTGGGGAATCCCTGGAATTTGAAATCATTGAAAAAGCGCACCCGGCCCTGTTCCGGAAAGAAAAAACAACCCTGCACCTTCAGATCCGAAATACTGACCGGGCCATTGGGGCAATCATCAGTAATGAGATTTCAAAGATCTACGGGGCAGAGGGGCTTCCGGACAATACCCTTAAATTAAACTTTACCGGTTCGGCAGGGCAAAGCTTTGGTGCTTTTGCAACAAGGGGACTTACCATGGTAGTTAATGGAAATGCCAACGATTACCTGGGAAAAGGCCTTTCGGGGGCACGGCTGGCACTGAAGGTCCCGGAAAAGGCCGCCTTTAGACCCGAAGAAAACATCATTGCCGGGAATGTCTGCCTCTATGGGGCCACCTCCGGAGAAGCCTACATCAACGGGATAGCCGGGGAACGTTTCTGTGTCCGAAATTCGGGAGCACGGGCTGTTGTGGAAGGGATTGGCGACCATGGCTGCGAATATATGACCGGGGGCGTGGCCGTCATCCTCGGGAAGATAGGACGAAACTTTGGAGCTGGGATGAGCGGTGGAATTGCCTATATACTGGATACCGAGGGCATCGTCAAACATAAGTGCCAAAATCCCTCCCTGAATCTACTCCCCGTAATTGAAGGGGAGGATGTCGGGGAGCTCAGGACGCTGGTGGAAGACCATTACAATATCACAATGAGTCCCTTGGCCCAGCGGATACTTGAAAGCTGGGAATCCTACCTGCCCAGATTCGTAAAAGTATTCCCGGAGGAATACCGTCAGGCACTAATCCGGCTGGAAAATGAAAAACTTGAAACCTCTTAAAAATGGGAAAGATCACAGGATTTATGGAATACCCCCGGCAGGTGGAAGCCTACAGCAAGGTTGCCCAGCGCCTGGAACATTTCAGGGAATTTAGCGAGCCTATGGAGGAGGCTGCCCTTGAGAAGCAGGGAGCGCGCTGTATGGATTGCGGTATTCCGTTTTGCCATAGTGGCTGTCCCCTTGGGAACCTGATCCCCGACTTCAACGATGCAGTCTA
>JARRLI010000012.1:0-10718 GCA_037387145.1 Robiginitalea sp.
TGTATGTGGGCATGACCAGCAAGGCCCCGGGGGAGCGGTTTGAACAACATAAAAAGGGCTATGTCAACAGGAAGGGCCACAAGCTATCCTCGAACATTGTGAACAAGTATGGCATGTACCTCAGGCCCAGCCTCTACAACCATATCGGACCCATTGCTACCCGGGCCGAGGCCCTTAAGATGGAAGAGACCCTTGCCATGGAGCTAAGGCGCAAGCGCTATGCGGTTTGGTTTAATTAAAAATGCTGACCGAAGCGGGCATTATGCATTCCTGTCGTGGATCGGACCAGATTTTTTTCGCAGCATCCCACCAGACTTTCCGGAGAATACACTCAGGATTTCGGCAAAAATGCTGGTGGCGATTTCCTCCGGGGTATTGGCTCCGATTTCAAGGCCACATGGGGCGTAGATACGCTGGTGTTCCTCCTGGCTGAATTCACTACCTTCTGAATTGAGTTCGCCCAGCATTTTTTCAAAGCGCTTTCTGGGCCCCAGGCAAGCTATGTAGGGTGCCTTGCTCCCGAGCAGTGCCTTCAAATTGGCAATGTCAGTCTTGTAGTCATGGGCCATCAGCAGGACGGCTGTACGGGAGTCGATTTCCGGTCGTGCCTCCAGGTCTTTGGGATACAGGTTAGCTACCGACTGTAATTTTTCCTTTTTCAGTTTTTGGATATTCCCAACCAGGCTTACCTCCCAATCCATCACCCGGGCCATGTCCAGGAGGGGATATACATCGTAGTTGTCCCCGTAGATGGCCAGGTGAAACTGGGGAGGGATCAGTTCTATGAATATCCGGGCCTCAGTTTCCTGGGAGGCATAGGTAAAGGTCTTTGATTTTTTAGCCTTCTGGACGTCGGAAATTTTATCCTGTATAAAGTCCCTCAAGCCCTCATCAGGGCAATGCGCTATGGTAGAACGCTCAGCGTCCCAATAATAACTTTGTCCAAGTGCTATGGAATCCAAGGTTCCCTTTAGTGCGGTCACGGTGGCAATAATGTGTTCTCCCCTTTCAGAAACGCATTTTTGAAGCATTGCCATCATGGGGGATTCTTCTGAAATCGGGGAGATCAGCACATCGATGATCCCGTTGCAGCCCAGGCCCACGCCGATTTCCTTTTCCCTGGAAGTATCGTACGTTACGATGGAGGGCTGCTGTTTCAGGATGGCTACCTGGGAACGCTGCAGGGCATCGCCTTCCAGGCATCCCCCGCTGATGCCTCCTTCGAACACCCCGGACTCATAGACGATCATCCTCGCGCCCTCGCGCCGGTAGGAGGACTCCTCCACGCGAACAACCTGAGCAATGGCACATTTCTCATCTGTACCCGCCAGTGCATTATACAGTTTTATTATGGACTTTATTTCCTTCATGGCATGTAATTCATTATTGATCTGCCTTCCTGACCAGTGCAGTTTCGCGGGCTTTCAGACCGGTTTCTTTAAAAATGCGAACTGATCCGGATATCTCCTGCACCTACCTGGATGTGCATAGCTTCGGGGTATACTGCCCCTGGAAGGCCACCAGCAAAGATATTGTGAAAAGCCGTCTTAGAGTATTAAAACTTTTATAATATAGAATTCAAAATCTCTGAGAATAGTTATCTTATAGGCCGGTTTGTTTTTGTTGCGGGCAGGTTTCCGTGACCCCAAACACGCCGCGAGCGCTATGAAAGGCTCCTTTGACAGAACGGTAGATTATGTACGTATCGCGGTTACGGACCGTTGCAACCTACGCTGTTTTTACTGCATGCCTGCAAATGGGATTCCCTATGAGCCCAAAGCACATTTGTTGAGCTATGAGGAAATTACCCGCTTACTTCAGGTACTAGGGGGGCTTGGTTTTCGCAAGGTTCGGTTTACCGGTGGGGAACCTTTTCTGAGGAAGGACTTTATGAAGCTTCTTGAAAAAACGGCTAGCCTCCAGCACTACAAATCGATTCACATAACGTCCAACGGAACTTTACTTCAGCGACATATTCCCCGTTTAAAGGAGCTGGGAATCACCAGGATCAATCTGAGCATTGAGTCCCTGGATGCTGAACGATTCCACAAGATCACCCGAAGAAACGATTTTGAAAAGGTCAAGAAGACCTTTCATATGCTGGTGGACCAGGGCTTTGAGCTAAAATTGAACTCGGTGATCATGCACGGCATCAACACACAGGACATCATTCCACTTGCAGAACTCGCCAGGGAGTATCCTGTTTCGGTCCGCTTCATAGAGGAAATGCCTTTTAATGGGGGCTACAAGCAAAACATTAAAATGTACAGCGCCCGACAGATCTTTGAGGATCTTAAAAATGAATACACCTGCCTCGACAAGCTGCCCGGCGCACATGGGGATACTGCGGATCTGTATAGCGTGCCCGGTTTTCAAGGTAACATTGGCGTGATAGCCGCCTTCTCCAGGACCTTTTGCAATACCTGCAACCGGTTGCTCATTGCTTCAAAAGGAGCTATTAAAACCTGTCTCTATGATGGAGGGGTGTTCAATATCCGGGATTATATGCGGTCCGGGGTGAGCGACGCCGAACTCGAGTCTAAATTCCGGGAACTTATCAGGCTAAAGCCCCGTGACGGATTTGTGGCTGAGCAAAGCAGGTCTAATAAGGCAAGTTCCCTTGAAAGCATGAGTGAAATAGGAGGTTGAGATGGATAACACCTTCATTACATATCAGAAAGCCCTTTCCATATTAGCCAGCCATGCTTCCGAACTTCCGGAGGAAACGCGACAGCTGGAGGCCTGTGTAGGAGCCTATCTGGCGGAAGACCTCAAGGCAGATCGGGATTTCCCTCCTTTTGACCGGGTGACCATGGACGGTATTGCCATATCATATGCGTCTTTCGCCCGGGGCCAACGGGAGTTTTCCATTCAGGAAACCGCCCCGGCCGGCACGCCCCAGGCGACACTGGAGGATCCGAAGGATTGTATTGAGGTGATGACCGGAGCAATCATGCCCCTGGATGCAGACACGGTGATCCGCTATGAAGACCTGGAAATTTCGGAGGGCCATGTTAAAATACTTCCGGATACGCTGCAAGCCAAACAGAACGTACACTTCAGGGGAATGGATATCCCAGGTGGCCGGACCATTGTGCCAAAAGGGCGCAGGTTGTCGAGCGCTGAAATCAATATTGCGGCGGCAGTGGGCAAAGCAACCGTCCGTGTAAAGGTGATGCCTCGTGCAGTGATTATCTCCACTGGGGACGAACTGGTGGATGTAGATCAGTCACCTGAACCGCATCAGATCCGCAGGTCCAATATTTATGGGATCCATAGCACGCTCAGTCAATGGGGCATGGACGCGGCATTGCAACATTTGCCCGACGACAAGGATGAAATGGAACGGATCATTTCCGGCTTGCTTGAGGACTATGATCTTTTTGTCTTTACGGGAGGAGTGTCCAAGGGCAAGTTTGATTACCTGCCGGAGGTCCTGGAATCCCTGGAGATCCAAAAACACTTTCACAAGATACAGCAGCGACCCGGGAAACCCTTTTGGTTCGGTTCCAGCCGGGAAGGCAAAAAGATCTTTGCCCTGCCCGGGAATCCGGTTTCTTCTTTTGTGTGCGTCTATATGTACCTAAGGTACTGGTTAGACAAATCCCTCCGCATAGAACAGGCACCCCTGTATGCAGAACTTAAGAAGGACGTTCATTTTGCCCCGGACCTGGTGTATTTCCTGGAAGCACGTCTGGAAAGCAGCGAAGACGGCAAACTTCTTGCAGACCCTTTAAAGGGTAACGGATCAGGGGATTTTGCGAACCTGGTCAGGACAGATGGCTTTCTGGTGTTGCCACAAAATAAAAGCGAATTCAAAAAGGGAGAAGTATATCCTTTTGTATCTTATAGGACTAATTTTTAGATAATTTGGGTGGAAACTGCGGAAACGAGCTGTTGCAAAACTAAATTCCCGCCGATTAAAAAGGCATCAGGGGCCAATGGCTCCATGTCTTTTCTATCCACAGTACTATTGATTCTAATCCCCAAGTGCCCTTTGTGCCTGACAGCCTACATGAGTGCCATGGTGATGTTCTTCGAAATTGAGAACGAACAACTGGTCCCCATCTTGCTGCACGCCAAACCGGTCCTCGGGATGGTGATCCTCCTTATGATCCTTTTGAACAGGCGGGGCCGACGCACCTTTATTGCACTGGGGATTGCAACCATCGTTATGGTATTCCTGATACTAAAGACGTATTATGCCATGGATCTGCTGCCCGACTGGCTGCTGTACCTGGGCTTTATCTTTGCTATATGGTACAACGGGAATTTTACCTATTTCTACAGGTTTGTCCGCTTCGGGAATCAGCGCGCACCACGGGCCACAAGGCTTAATGAGTAAGGGCGTGGAACCGCTCAATCCCACCTTCCACATTGAATAGTTCAGCACTCTTGTGCTGTTCCCTCAATAGCTTAAGGGCAGTCACACTGCGCTGACCAGACTGGCAAAGCAGGTATACGGGTCGCTCCGGATTTATCCGGTTTGCCCCTTCAGGAAATTGATCCAGGGGAATGTTCAGGGATTTTGGAATGCTGTACTGCTCAAACTCCTCCGGGGTCCGGACATCAATAAGCTGTACTTCTTCGTTCGAACCCAGCATTCCCTGAAGTTCAGTCGCTGTAATGGAAGGTACCACTTCGCAAAAGTCCTCCCATCCGTAGTCAGCTTCCAGTTGGTTGCACTCCAGATTTGCCTTATTGGCAGCAAACCGGATCTTTTGATAGGACTGGTCCAGGCCATTGAAAAGCAAGAGCTCTCCGGAAAGTACCTTTCCCAACCCTGTGAGCAACTTGACAGTCTCCAGGGCCTGCAGGTTCCCAATGATCCCGGGCAGGATGCCCAGCACCCCATGCTCATTGCAATTAGGGACCTCATCAGAGGCCGGTCGCACAGGGAACAGACACCGGTAGGTGGGTCCGCCCTGATAATTAAAAACGCTTACCTGCCCTTCGTACCCGTGAAGGGCTCCATAGACCAGCGGTTTATTCAAAAGCACGCAGGTGTCATTGACAAGGTAACGGGTGGGGAAATTATCCGAGGCGTCCACCACTGCGTCATACCCGGAAAGGATGTCAAGGGCGTTTTCCCTGGTAAGGTAGGATTCGTGGCCTATCAGCCGGGTCTCCGGATTCTGGGCAGCCAGTTTTTCAATAGCGACGGCGACCTTGGACCTTCCGATATCTCCTTCCCCGTACAATACCTGACGGTGAAGATTGGACAGGGAAACTTCGTCCTGGTCTGCAATTCCCAGGGTACCCACGCCCATCGCATTCAGATACGTAAGTACGGGTACTCCCAGGCCGCCGGCACCAATTACAAGTACCCGGGCCTTAGATAGTTTTTGCTGTCCCTCAGCACCAAAGTCTTTCAGGAGGGTTTGCCTCATGTACCTAACCCGGTTCATCTGGCGGATAATTTTTCCAGCGCTTCCTCATATTCTTCTTTGGAATTCGCGTTCCACAATACATTTTCATTAGCTGGATGTACCAATACCGTGCTGTGATTGATCAGGAACTTCCTGGGGCAGGTATGAGGTCCGTTTTGGAGGTAGGACAGGGCGGATGGAAATGCGTGGGGCTCCCATATGGCAACCATGGGCTCCGGTAAGGGATTGTCCTTCTTGGCGAAGGCTGTGGCCATTGCCCCGGGGTTTCGTGCTGCAACCAATTCTTTCAGTGCCCGCAGATCCATAAGGGGGAGGTCGCAGGCAAGAACCAGCCAGGCGACGTCGGGAAAACGGTTGTGCGCGGATAACAGGCCATTGAAAGGCCCTCTTACCTGGTCTTCATCGAGTATGGCCTCCATGTTCTCAGGGAGTCCGGCTGTCTGGTCTTTGCGAAGGCTGATGAAAGTGCGGTCGCAGACACGGCTCAGTAAATCGTGGAGGTATTCCCGCTGAGGAATTCCGTGATAGTCTATCAAACCTTTATCTGTTCCCATGCGGGTACTCTTTCCCCCAGACAGTACAAGTCCATAAAGCTTAGCGGTTGAATTCATGCTTGCCTCCAGATTTATGTTCCAGTCGGATATCCGAAATAACGATGTCGTGGGATAGTGCCTTGCACATGTCGTAGATGGTAAGAGCGCTTACAGATACCCCGGTAAGTGCCTCCATTTCCACTCCGGTTTGTTCGGTGCATTTAACACTGCAGGTGATCTGCAGGGCATGCTTCCCAGGGGTAATGTCAATATGGATCTTAGAGAGCCTAAGTTGATGGCACAGGGGGATGAGATCTGCCGTTTTTTTCGCAGCCTGAATGCCCGCTATGACTGCGGTTTGAATAATGCTTCCCTTGGGCCCGAGGAAATCTTTGGAAGCCAGGGACTCAAAGACCTCCGGGGGGAATTGTACCTTACCTGAGGCTACAGCGGTTCGTTCCGTGGAATTTTTACCGGACACATCGACCATGGAAGCTTTGCCCGAGGTATCGATATGTGAAAGTTCTTTTCCCATATTCTCAAAGATAAGGTTTAGGATGCAGAATCACTACCGGCCATCAGTGCATGGTGCCAGATAACCATGAATCCGTCAGGAAAACCTTAATCTCTAAAATGCCTTGCAGAGTTTTTGTACTTTTAACTGCGGTAGGGGGTGCAGTTTTACCAGCTCCTGAAAACCTTAAATCACCACCATTGAGCAAAATGAAAAAGAAAAATATACTGAGATCCTTCTGGCTTGAAATAGGTTGCCTTGCAGTTGCGGTATATGTAATGTACACGGCCATGTCCCAAAACGAGGTTGGCCTTACGGTTCGAATTGCGGGCTTTATCCTGGGTCTTCCGATTCTGGCCCTTTCGCTCATTGTGATCATGAGGGCATTGAGAGCCCTTTTAATCAAATTTCTGAAGGTATAAATTCGGCAACATGGATACCCATAACCCCCGGATTTTTATTCTCTTGGCTGCTGCCCTGCTCCTGGGCCCGCTGAATGTAACCTTCTCCCAGGAAACGGCTGAGACAAATGGATACATCTATAAACCGGGCGACCCCAATGGCACAGGCAAGTGGTATATGGGACGGGAGATTGCACGGGTGATGGGATATCAGGGGATGGGGTGGTTGGACCGTCCGGAACGGGAAGCGGAGGAAAACACCTCCAAACTACTTGAGAACATGGAAATTGAAGCAGACGACCACCTGGTGGATATTGGGGCAGGATCAGGGTATCATGTGTTTCAGATGGCTCCTATGGTTCCGGAAGGGCTGGTTTATGCAGTGGATATTCAGGATGAAATGCTGGCTGAACTAAGAAGGAAGAAAGAAGGCCTTAAAGCCTCCAATGTCCGCTTGGTCAAAGGAGCTGAGAAGCAGATCAACCTGCCGGATGAATCGGTAGATAAGGTCCTTATGGTGGATGTGTACCATGAATTCAGTTATCCGGCAGAGATGGTTGCCTCCATAAAAAGGGCGCTTAAGCCCGGGGGTAAAGTTTATCTGATTGAATACAGGGGAGAAGACCGTGGAATCCCCATTAAAAAAGTACATAAAATGACCCAAGCCCAGGCAGTTCAGGAAATGCGGAAAGCTGGCTTCAAACTCCAGCGGAATATGAGCAATCTTCCCTGGCAGCATTGTATGGTATTTGTGCTGGAATGAATTATTGGATAACCCATTCTTTACTGTTAAAATAGCCCCTTATACTAAACCTAAATTAACACCCTTTGTCAGCAATGAAACTCGATCTAACCTTTGTCCGAAATCAATTTCCCGCTTTTTCGGAACCTACCCTTAACGGATGGGCCTTCTTTGAAAATGCCGGGGGTTCGTATCCCTGCCGGCAGGTCGTTCAGCGGCTCACTGATTTTTACATGAAAAACAAAGTGCAGCCCTATTACCCCTATCCCGCTTCCTTACGGGCGGGTGAAATGATGGATGAAGCATACCAGCGCATGGCGGCTTACCTGAATGCGGAAGCTTCCGAAATTCACTTTGGGCCTTCGACCACCCAGAATGTCTATGTGCTCGCCAATGCCATGCGGCCGATGTGGGAGGATGGGGATGATATCATCGTCTCCTGTCAGGACCACGAAGCTAATGCAGGAGCCTGGAGACGTTTGGCATCCCGGGGGATAAATGTAATTGAATGGCATGTGGACCGGGATAGCGGCGTATTGAGGGTAGAAGATTTAGAAAAACTTTTTACAGAACGCACCAGGTTGGTAGCTTATCCGCAGTGTTCCAATGTTATCGGCCATGTTAACCCGGTCAGGGAGATCAGCCAGCTGGCGCATCGCCATGGGGCTCTGACTGTAGTGGATGGTGTTGGATGGGCACCCCATGGGTTCCCGGATTTGAAAGACCTTCAAACGGACATTTACATGTTTTCATCCTACAAGACTTTTGGTCCGCATCTGGGTGTGATGTATGTGCAAAAGGACCTCATAGGGCGGATGGAAAATCAGTCCCACTTTTTCAAGGAAGGTATCTCAAGAAGTATGTTGACCCCTGCGGGTCCTGACCACGCGCAAATAGCCGCCGCTGCAGGTATTCTTGAATATTTTGATGCGCTGTATGAGCATCATTTTACAGCTGAGGCGTTGCCAGCGGTGAGAAACGAGAAAATTAAGGGGTTGTTCCGCCAGCATGAGAATGAACTCCTCGAGCCACTGCTGGCCTTCCTCAGATCGAGGGAGGATGTTCGCATCATCGGACCGGAATCAATGGATAGCAGGGCCCCCATCGTTTCCATTCTGCCTGCAGCGAAGCCTCTCAACGAGGTCTATGAAGCACTCATTGGCCATAAACTGATGTTGGGAACAGGGGATTTTTATGCCGTACGTCCGTTGAAAGACATGAATATCCCAACGGATCCCGGGGTCATCCGGATGTCATTTTTGCACTATACGAATGAGTCAGAGATTGAGCAACTAATCACCGGGCTTAAGGCAGCCCTGTAGCTTGGATTAGTCCTGTTTGCATGGATGTATCCTTTAGTATGTAACAAGGGTAGATTTGTACCTGATCTTATCGATCATCACCTCAACAACTTCCCGGAGCTGCTAAGCCTGGATGTCCTGAGCCTCCATGGAATGCCGGGGAATCCGCTCCTGCGGACATGAGTTTTACCCCATGCACATTCAAAAATACGGTGACATCCATATCATATGAAAGCACATCAGGCCTAAGACGAACTAAGTCGCTCGCCGGGTTGCTAGGCAAAGGGAATGGGTAGAACCGCTTATCGGTACTTTAGTCGTCGTCGTCGTCATCGTCATCCTCGTCCTCTTCTCCTTCACAACTGCCTAGTTCATCCCCATGCTCGAGGTGGGCGGAAACTGCGGACTGTTCTACATAAAGCGTTTCATATTCCGCTGCATTACCTATATTTCGTCCGTGGCAAATCGCCACCAACCCATTTTCGTCAGCCTCCTCTTTTGTTAGGGATTCATCATTGCAGGAATCTCTGAACTCTTTCAGGGTGGCTTCCAATTGCAGCAAGTCTTCAAGAACAATTTCAGTACCGTCACTCAGGATTACGGTAATTGGAAAATCCAGATCAACCCTGGAATCATTTTCCAGGCTGTCCAGGAATTCAAAGAGTTCCTGATCATTTGCAATAGAATACGTTTCCATATCCTTTGGTACTTCATTGAAATATGAGAAGTTCACCGGATACTGAATGTCCAAACACGTAATAATTGGATCCGATTCGGACCTAACCTCTATACTCCGTGAAAGAATCCGGAGCTGATCATAACTGGAAACGGTAATGGTGCTAAAGTTGGGAAGCCCGACGGTTACTGGAAAGACGATCTCAATGGAATCTTCATCATCTTCATGTGCACTTAGGACACTTTCAATTTTCCTGTAATCTTCTGCTTTATGGATTTCGATTTTCTCTTTGTTGGCAAATACCGCGAAAGGAAATTCAAGTGAAACAAAGCTGGATGCATCCACGAAATCATCTGCAGAACCATCCTTCATGGCAACCCGCATCATCAGGTTTGCGACCTCTGAATCTGCCTGGAAGCGTTGCTCAACCGGGTCTTCCTGGATGATTATTTCATCCTTACAGGAAGTTGTCCATAAGAACAAAGCCAACATGAGTAGCCCGGTGCCTGACTTCAGGTATTTTACAATCTTCTCACAAGTACGAGATATCATATTCCAAAGGTAAAAACAGCAGATTGCTCATGGGTTGGAATATGGAATAGGGGACCGCCAATATAGCCAATTATTTGGCTAAAGGCTGAGTATTGAGCATAAAAAAGGGTCAGCGCGGATGGTTGTAGACCAGGATAACCTGTTTGGGGTATTGTATTGCTGACCAAGTACGTTTAAGACTGCTTTAAAAGTAGGAAAATACGCATACTATTTTCTACCATATCAAAACTAAACCCCACGGGTAAACAACTAAAAGATGACCTGTCTGGTCTCCAACGAATTCCCTTACGCTAAAGTCAATGATGGGAGTTCCAATTGAAGGCACCCGACCGGATCCTGAAAGGAAGGGTATTTAATCCTTTTGAGTAATCTTATTTAGGCTATCCATCTCCCTTCGGAAACGCAGGATCATGAAACTGTCCACCTCCCGCCAGATGCTGTCTCGCATGTGACGCCAGTTCACAGTATCCATGTTTCTGGTATGTTTGCGGATTTTATTAAACCTGGCGTAGTTGGACCGGTTTGCTTCCCAGGCTGCTTTGGTACTTTCCTGATGCTTTAAATCCTGCAGATAGATTCCAATTCCAAAGCCGGCGATCACCAGCAAAA
>JARRLI010000013.1:0-21242 GCA_037387145.1 Robiginitalea sp.
GGAGCAAAGGATCACACGGCCCCAGTCCCTTCTTTCAATGCGTTCTCTGGGGCCCAGAAAGGAAATTGCCCAGAACAGCAATGAAGCACCGCTCACCCTAAGGAAAATAAAACCAAATGCCTGTACGTGATGCGGCATGACCCCCTTGGCAATGGTATGGTTCAAGCCATAAATTGTAGTGGCTCCGATGGCTGCCAGAATGGCCAGGGTCCTTTTGTTCAAGAGGTCAGGGCTTCTTTCGCGGCTGCAACCGATTTTGCGGCATTGCCGATAAATATCTGATCATCCACCACAATTACGGGCCTTTTGAGAAAGGTGTAGTGTTCCAGCAACAACTCCCGAATATCGGATTCTTCAAGGGAACGCGTTTTCAGATTACGCTCCCGGTATAGACGTGCGCGTTTACTGAACAGGGCCTCATAACTTCCCGCCCGCTTATAGAGTTGGTCCAGGCTGTTTTCATTGAGAGGGGTCGTTTTGATATCCTGGTATTCCACATCCTGTGGTGTTCCCAATTCCCGGATGATCCGTTGGCAGGTATCGCAAGTGCTCAGGTGAAAGATCTTTTTCATTTTTTGTAAAAGTAGATTTCAACATAGGAAATCCAAAAGTAAGGTTTAATTTTAAGCACCTGACAGCTAAAACTATAACCATGGAACACCGTATGATTTTCGATACCCTGCAAAGCAACCGGGAATACCTGGCAAAGATTCTAAAGCGTACACCGGAAGATGTTTTGTCGGTCGTACCTCAGGGATTCAGAAACAATATCTGGTGGAATATTGCCCACACACTGGTGGTACAGCAACTGCTTTGTTACAAGCTAAGCGGGCTTCCCATGTATGTGGACGACCAACTTGTAAAGGGATATTCCAAGGGGACGTTTCCGGGAGACCTCCCAGACCCGGCCAGCAGGCAGGAAGTGGGACAGCAACTGATACGTACTGCAGATCTTCTACGAAAGGATTACGAGGACCAGAAATTCAGTGAGTACCATGAATATTCCACAAGTGCCGGGGTGACCCTTTCATCCATTGGGGATGCACTCCATTTCAACTTGTATCACGAGGGCTTGCACATGGGGATCATCTCGTCCCTGTTGAAAGTAACCCGATAGGGAGGGTTAGTCTGACCAGGCCATGTACGAGCTCACACCCGAAAGTGGGAAGCGCAGAATTAACGCTCCGTCTGCATAGGAGGCTGCCTCATAAGGGTTGTAATGCAGGATGAGACCTTCTGTGGTAAGCCCTATGTTTTGAGGGAGCGAGAAACCGTTCTCATCAAACATAAAACCTGTGCTGTTGATAGGTGCTTCAGGGGCTATATCATACTGCTTCCGGAATGCAGCTTCCGCAAATTCAGAAAAGGCACCGGGCTCGGCAAATAGTTCTTCGGCATCCAGCTCCTCACCCGTTTTTTTACTGAAATTCAGGTATCTGGTTGCCGGGTATCCGTGGGCCCCACCCGTGAAGATATAGGTGTCCATCTGGATGCTGAGTACGTTGGAGTCTTCATAGGATTTAAAAGCTTTCACAGAGGCTTCCCACCCTGTAAGCTCCTCTGGGAATTCCCGCTGCATTTGTTGGAAACCCTGCTGGAAAGCCGCTATGGCGCCGGGAATATCCTGCGCATCTCTTTCCTCATCGTAGTCCAGTAGTTCGAGAATTTCTTCACGGATAGCAGTATTAACGTTCCTGCCCAGCTGATGTCCATTCACCGCTTCCGGAATGGAGACCCGAACCACCGGGCAGGTATCGCAGATCTCCCCGGAGAATTCTAGGGGCCGCATTTCCAGTCCGGTGTCTGAGGCACAGGAGGCTAGTAGCAGAAATAACAAGAGGAAAAAAGTGTTTTTCATGGGGGTAGCTTTGCTGTAATCAAAGGTACAAACAACGCTATGAATTCAAAGGTTAATTTGAGGGGCAGTTGGAAACTGACTCTAATCCGGATACCTTTGTATGAATCATTAACGCCAAGATGAAAAAGCCATTGCGATTTAACAGTAAGACCATCCATGGGGGGCAGGAACCCGACAAAGCCTATGGCGCAGTAATGCCTCCGATTTACCAAACTTCTACCTTCGCCCAGGAATCACCCGGGGCGCACAAGGGATATGAGTATTCCAGAAGCGGCAATCCGACCAGGAATGCCCTCGAGAAGGCCCTGGCAAGCATTGAGAATGGGGAACATGGATTTGCTTTTGCCAGTGGTCTTGCGGCTATGGATGCAGTGATTAAATTGCTGAGCCCGGGCGATGAAGTCATCTCTACCAACGACTTGTATGGAGGCAGTTACCGGTTGTTCCGCAAGATTTTTGAACCTTTTGGCATCCGGTTTCAATTTGTCGACATGCAGGACCCGGGGCGGATCGAGGCAGCAGTGACTTCAAAGACCCGTCTGATTTGGGTGGAAACGCCTACAAACCCGATGATGAACATAGTTGATATACGGGCAGTAGCTGCCATAGCTAAAAGGCACAAAATCATGCTTGCCGTAGATAATACCTTCGCAACCCCTTATGTGCAAAAACCCCTGGATCTGGGTGCGGATATTGTCATGCATTCAGCAACCAAATATCTCGGCGGCCACAGCGATGTGGTGGTAGGGGGCCTGGTAGTCCGTGACAAGGAGCTTGCAGATCGGCTGGCATTCATTCAAAATGCCAGTGGGGCTGTTTGTGGCCCCATGGACAGCTATCTCGTACTTCGGGGCATCAAAACCTTACACGTCCGGATGCAGCGGCATTGCGAGAATGGGGAGGCGGTTGCAAACTTCCTTAAAGCACACCCCGGGGTTGAAAAAGTTTACTGGCCAGGCTTTCCGGAACACCCAAATCACCAGATCGCCCGGGAACAGATGAATGGATACGGGGGGATGATCTCCTTTATCCCAAAAGGAGCTACTTACCAGGATGCTGTCCGGATTGTGGAATCCCTTGAGGTATTTACCCTGGCAGAATCCCTGGGTGGAGTGGAGAGCCTTGCAGGGCACCCTGCCAGCATGACCCACGCCAGTATCCCAAGGGAGGAGCGTGAAAAAAGCGGCGTTACGGATGCCCTGATACGGCTCAGCGTGGGTATTGAAGATGCCAGGGACCTTATTGATGACCTTGAAACCGCCTTTTCTTCAAAAGGATAGCGTACTGCAAGGGACTGAGGGAAAATATTTTATCGAATTTTCAAAAAAAGGTGGCTTGAATTACGGGAAACACATAATTTTGCCCGTAGATTTTTAATTTGACAATTTAACCAAATCACCTATGTCCGATATACAAGCGAAGATCGAGGCCTTTATGGATGAAGTCCGGCTTCGAAATGGCCATGAGCCAGAGTTCCTTCAGGCCGTTCAGGAGGTTGCTGAAACCACCATTCCCTACATTGCACAAAACGATATTTATTCCGGCAAGAACATTTTGTTGCGAATGGTTGAACCGGAGCGATTGATCTCCTTCAGGGTGGCCTGGGTAGATGATAAAGGAGAAATCCATGTAAACCGGGGGTACCGGATCCAAATGAATTCGGCCATAGGTCCCTATAAAGGAGGTTTACGCTTTCACCCGACAGTCAATGCAAGTATTCTTAAATTCCTGGCCTTCGAGCAGGTTTTTAAAAACAGCCTGACCACCTTGCCTATGGGCGGAGGTAAAGGGGGATCCGATTTTGACCCCAAGGGCAAGTCGGATGATGAGGTCATGCGGTTCTGCCATTCATTCATGGTAGAACTTTGCCGGCATATCGGACCCAATACCGATGTACCCGCCGGGGATATCGGGGTAGGGGCCCGGGAGATCGGTTTCCTCTTTGGGATGTACAAGAAAATACGCAACGAGTTTACCGGGGTGCTTACCGGGAAAGGTCTCTCCTGGGGAGGCTCCCAGATCCGGCCCGAGGCAACAGGTTACGGCACCGTCTATTTTGCGGATGATATGCTTAAGACAAAGGGGGATTCAGTGGAAGGCAAAAATGTCGTGATCTCGGGATCCGGTAATGTTGCCCAGTATGCGGCAGAAAAAGTAATTCAACTCGGGGGCAAGGTGTTGACCCTTTCTGACTCCGGGGGATATATTTACGATAAGGATGGGATCGGTGCAGAGAAACTCGCCTGGGTGATGGATCTGAAGAACAACAGGCGGGGGCGTATCTCCGAGTATTTAGATCAGTATCCTAACGCTGAATACCATAAAGGAGGGACCCCCTGGGAGGTACCCTGTGAGATCGCACTGCCCTGCGCAACTCAAAATGAACTGAACGGGCAGGATGCCGAGAAGCTCCTCAAAAATGGATGTACATGCGTAGCTGAAGGAGCTAACATGCCTTCTACCCTGGAAGCCCTGCACGCCTTCCAGAAGGCAAAGATTTTATTTGCACCCGGAAAAGCCTCCAATGCCGGGGGCGTGGCCACTTCAGGTCTCGAGATGTCCCAGAATTCTCTGCGGATCAGTTGGACACGGGAAGAAGTAGACCAGCGGCTTCAGGCGATTATGTCTGATATTCACGACTCCTGCATCGAATACGGAAGAGATCCTGATGGATACTGTAATTATGTAAAAGGGGCAAACATTGCCGGTTTTGTTAAGGTAGCTGATGCCATGCTGGCACAAGGGGTTATCTAGAAACAGTATTATATGAGAAGACTCCCGGAAGCTTCTGGTTTCCGGGAGTTTTTTGTTGAATCAGCCTATCTTTGAAATATAGATCAGCATACAGTGCCTGTCAGAACTAAAGCCATTGTCCTAACCTCTCTGAAATACGGAGACAACAGCCTTATCGTAAGGGTGCTTACAGAACAATCCGGGCTGCAGTCCTTTATGCTCAGAGGAATTCTGAAAAGCAGGAAAGGCAAACTGAAATCCGCTTTTTTTCAACCTCTGACCCAGCTTGAAATTGTGGCCAGCCTTCCTCAGCAGGGCAAGTTGGGGTATATACGGGAAGCCATGCTGAGCTATCCCTATAATACGGTCCAGACCGATATCTACAAGAGCACAATTGCCTTGTTTTTGTCTGAAATGCTCTTCCAGTGCATCCGTGAGCAAGAACCTGACCCCAGATTCTTCCAATACATTGAGACCTCCCTGCAGTGGATGGATCAGCACGACAGGATTGCTAATTTCCATATACATTTCCTGATCGGGCTTACCCGTTATTTGGGCTTTTATCCGGATCAGAGCAATATCCAATTTCCCTGCTTTGATCTTCTGGAAGGTTCTTTTTGTAAGGAATCTTCGTGGAATCCCTGCATAAGCGGAAAGGAAGCAGCGCATTTCAAATTGTTTTTAGGCACGAATTTTGAGGCTATTCACGAGATAAAAATGTCCCAGAAAGAGCGAAGGACGCTGCTTCAGCATCTGGTCCGCTACTTTGAGGTACATTTGCACGGATTTAGACAACCGAGATCGTTAGTCGTTCTGGATGAAGTTTTTTCGTAACCTGACCAACTTTTTATTGATTTGGATATGCTGTATGCCCGCTATGCTTTACGGGCAGCAGGCAGGAGTATATGACCAGGTAACAGGAGAACCCATCCCGGACGTGGCAATATTCACAGCAGACCGCACAACAACGGCTCTTACCGATTTTGATGGGTTATTCGACCTAACCCCCTTTCCCCCAGATACGCGCATTGAATTGCGCCACCTCAGTTACCAAACTCGGTTTCTCACGCGGGAAGCCATAAAGCGCATGGGAGCCAGGATCCTGATGGTGGCAAAACCGGAACAATTACAGGAAATCGTAGTGTCGATTTCCAAATGGGAACAGCAGAAACGGGATATCCCCCAGAAAATCGAAACGATCAGCGCTGCCTCGGTAACCCTGGGTAACCCGCAGACCTCAGCAGATCTGCTACAACAGTCCGGGAAGGTCTTTGTGCAGAAAAGCCAGTACGGGGGAGGCAGTCCGATGATACGCGGATTCGCGACTAACCGGGTATTGCTTTCAGTTGATGGGGTTCGGATGAACAATGCTATATTCAGGGGGGGCAATATTCAGAACGTGATATCCATCGATCCCCTAACCATAAAGAGCACTGAGATCATTTTTGGGCCCGGCTCGGTGATCTATGGGAGTGACGCAATCGGCGGTGTAATGAATTTCTATACCAAGAGCCCCCGATATGCCGCTTCTGATACCCTCGAGATCTCAGGAAATGCAGTTTACAGAACTGCCAGTGCTTCCCGCGAGCAGACCATTCACGGGGATATCTCAGTGGGAACAGAAAAGTGGGCATTCCTAAGCAGCATCACCTACAATTACTTTGATGACCTGAAGATGGGGAAGCATGGGCCGGATTCCTATCTGAGGCCCAACTATGTGGTAAGGAGGAACGGACAGGATGAACTGGTGACCAATGAAAACCCCAGGATACAGGTTCCTTCCGGATTTGACCAATGGAGTTTCATGCAGAAAATAGGATTCCAGCCTTCCAAACGCTGGTCATTCGACCTGGGACTGCATTATTCCAAAACTTCCAATTATCCGCGATATGACCGGTTGACAAGGCCCGCTGAGAATGAGGCTGGCTTGAGGTATTCAGAGTGGTTTTATGGCCCCCAGGTCTGGGGGATGGGTAATTTGCAGGTGTCCCATAATGGCAGGGATACCTTTTATGACAGGTTCCGAATCACTGCGGCTTACCAGTATTTTGAGGAAAGCAGGAACGAACGGAATTTTCAGGATGAGATCCGCTATAACACTTCTGAACAGGTCGATGCCTATTCACTCAATCTGGATTTTGAGAATCGAAAGATCGGGGACCTGAGTTTTTTCTATGGCCTGGAATACGTCGGGAATGTTGTCCATTCGGAGGGTCGGGAGGAAAACATTCTTTCAGGGTCTGATACCGAAGGTCCCGCACGTTATCCCGATGGATCCACCTGGATGAGCCTTGCTGCGTATGCCAATGCCACCTATCGCTGGAAACCCAACCTTACTTTGTTGTCCGGACTCAGATATAGTCATTTCTGGGTCGATGCGGATTTTGACCCCACTTTTTATCCCTTTCCCTTCGAAAAAGCCCGTACGGATAATGGCGCTCTGACAGGAAGCCTTGGGATTAGTTGGTTCCCCCGGCGCAACACCCAGGTCACCATAAACGCCTCCACCGGTTTCAGGGCACCCAATATCGACGACATCGGCAAAGTCTTCGATTCTGAACCAGGGTCGGTTGTTGTGCCCAATCCGGATCTGGAGCCGGAATATGCTTATAATGCTGAAGTAGGGTTAAGACAGAATATTGGGGATAAATTGGTCCTGAAGGGATCGGCCTATTATACCTTCCTTACAAACGCCATGGTGCGCCGTGACTACACCTTTAATGGCCGTGACACCATTATATACAACGGGGAGCCCAGCAATGTGCAGGCCATTCAGAATGCTTCTCAAGCCATTGTTTATGGAGTGGAGTTCGGATTTGATGCATTTCTTTCAGAATTTTGGTCCCTGAAAGGAAACCTCAGCCTTGCTGAAGGGGAGGAAGAAGATGATCAGGGGGGTAGGTCTGCTGCAAGGCATGTGCCCCCAACCTTTGGCGACCTTGAGCTATCCTGGGCCAATTATCCCTGGCAGTTAGGCCTGGTGCTCTACTATAATGGTGAAATCCCATATGATGACCTTGCCCTTTCCGAACGCAACAAGGCGTACATCTATGCCTTAGACGACAATGGAAATCCCTATGCTCCGTCCTGGTACACGCTGAATTTCAGATCTTCCTATACATTTCGGGACCGGTATCAGCTGACCTTTGCATTGGAAAACCTCACCAATCAGCGCTACAGGCCATATTCTTCAGGTGTGGCAGCCCCTGGATTTAATGTCATTGCAGGGCTCAAAATGCATTTCTGATAAATACATCAAGAACAGCGGACACATTGGCTAAATAAATACCGATAATACCTCGCGGCCTAACGGTGATCGCTGGCCTCCTCTATTTCATTCTTCACCTTCTCAGCGGCTTCTTCAATTTCGTCCCCAGCTTTCTCAAGTGCTTCGCCGGCCTGTTCGGCAGCTTCTTCAATTTCTTCTCCTGCTTTCTCGATTGCCTCACCGGCCTGCTCGACAGCTTCTTCAATTTCATCCCCTGCTTTCTCGAGTGCCTCACCGGCCTGCTCAGCAGCTTCTTCAATTTCTTCTCCCGCTTGTTCCAGCGATTTTTCCGTTTGTTCCGCCGCCTTTTTTGTCTTTTCGATGGTTTCCCGGCAGGAAACCAGTGTGATTGAAAAGATCATTACAGCCAATAAAGCGTTTAAGCGCAATATTTTCATAGTTCGTGCATTTTTGGTTTTAGTAATACGCGTATAAGTGCTCTAAGGTTGGATCAATATAGTAAAACAAGCAGTTTATGCGGGAAGATGGGGGTTATAATTACAGTTAAATTCATTAATTTTGCGCATTTTAGAAAAATAAGGAACCCTATCCTGGTAACAGATGAAGTTCAAGGAATACAAGAAACTGGACCTCCCGCGGACAGCTGATGACATCCGTAATTTCTGGAAATCTGAAGGGATTTTCGCAAAGAGCATCACTTCCCGTGAAGGAAGGGATTCCTATGTCTTCTATGAAGGACCGCCTTCGGCCAACGGGAAACCCGGTATCCACCATGTAATATCGAGGACTATAAAGGATATATTCCCGCGGTACAAGACCATGAAGGGTTTTCAGGTGAAACGCAAGGCCGGATGGGACACCCATGGTCTTCCTGTGGAACTCGGGGTTGAAAAAGAGCTGGGTATCACCAAGGAGGATATTGGCCATAAAATCTCCATAGAAGCCTACAATGAGGCCTGCAAAAAGGCCGTCATGCGCTATACGGATGTGTGGAACGAAATGACGGAGAAGATCGGCTATTGGGTTGATATGGATCATCCCTATATCACCTTCAAACCGAAATACATGGAAACGGTTTGGTGGCTCCTTAAAAAGATCTATGACAAAGGCCTGATTTATAAAGGATACACCATTCAGCCCTATTCCCCCAAAGCGGGTACCGGCCTGAGTTCGCATGAACTGAATCAGCCCGGAACATATCAGGAAGTTACTGACACTACGGTAACAGCACAGTTTGAGGCGGTCCGTGAATCCCTGCCCGAATTCCTCAATGAGGAAGGGGGTGCCTTATACCTTCTTGCCTGGACTACTACTCCCTGGACCCTTCCTTCGAATACAGCACTTACAATCGGTCCAAAAATAGATTATGTGCTGGTGGAAACCTTCAACCAGTACACCCATAAACCCATAAAGGTAATCCTCGCCAAGGCCCTGGTTCCTCTTCAATTCAAAGGAAAGTTCACCGAGGTACCTTCGGGAGCTGATTGGCCTGGGTACCAGCCCGGGGATAAGAAGGTCCCTTACCGCATCCTGAAGGAGTTCAAGGGGAAGCAACTCCTTGGGATACGTTACCATCAATTACTCGACTATGCACTTCCCTATGAGCATGCTGAAAATGCCTTCAGGGTGATCGGGGGGAATTTTGTTACCACCGAAGATGGCACAGGCATTGTGCACACAGCACCGACCTTTGGAGCAGACGATATGCAGGTAGCCCAGGAAGCTGTCCCTCCGGTGCCTCCGATGCTGGTCCTGGATGAGGCAGGGAATCCGGTACCACTGGTTGATCTGCAGGGTCGTTTCCGCCCTGAATTGAAAGAGCTTGGGGGGAAATACGTCAAGAATGAGTACTACGAGGAGGGAACGGCCCCGGAACGATCTGTGGATGTAGAGATCGCTATCCGCTTGAAGGAGGAGAACAAAGCCTTTAAAGTAGAGAAATACGCCCACAGTTATCCAAATTGCTGGCGGACAGACAAGCCGGTGCTCTATTATCCCCTTGATTCCTGGTTTATAAGGGTTACTGAAATCCGCGACAGGATGTTTGAGCTCAACCAGGAGATCAACTGGAAACCAAAGGCCACCGGAGAAGGCCGTTTCGGAAATTGGCTCTCTTCAGCAAACGACTGGAATTTGTCCAGATCCCGGTACTGGGGTGTCCCGCTCCCAATCTGGAGGTCTGAGGATGGTCAGGAAGAAGTGATCATTGGTTCCGTAGCTCAGCTTAAGGAAGAAATACAGAAAGCCATCGGGTCTGGTTTCATGGAGGAGGATCCATTTGCCGGATTTATCCCGGGGGACATGTCCGAGGAAAATTACGAGCGGATCGACCTGCATAAAAATATCGTGGACCGGATTGTACTTGTATCCAAATCCGGAAGGCCCATGAAGCGGGAAACGGACCTGATTGATGTGTGGTTCGACAGTGGTTCCATGCCCTATGCCCAGTGGCACTATCCTTTTGAGAATAAGGAACTCATCGATTCCGGGAAATACTTTCCTGCAGACTTCATTGCAGAAGGGGTCGACCAGACCAGGGGCTGGTTCTATACCTTGCATGCCATAGCCACCATGGCATTTGACTCCGTTGCATATCGAAATGTAGTATCCAATGGACTGGTTCTCGACAGACGGTAGAGACCCATGGCCCGGACGCAACCAGGTGGTATATGATTTCCAATGCCAATCCATGGGACAATCTCAAATTCGACATGGAAGGTGTAATAGAAGTGAAGCGAAAGTTCTTTGGAACCCTGTATAATACATACTCCTTCTTTGCCCTCTACGCCAACATCGACGATTTTTCTTATGCGGAGGAGGAAATTGCTCTTGAAAAGAGGCCTGAGATCGACCGCTGGATTCTTTCGGAACTCAATACCCTTATTCTGGATACGGAAATGGCCTATGAGGAATATGAACCAACAAGAGCGGCAAGAAAGATTTCAGACTTTGTTCAGGAGAACCTAAGCAACTGGTATGTGCGCTTATGCAGGAGGCGATTCTGGAAAGGGGACTACCAGGAGGATAAGATCTCGGCCTACCAGACGTTGTTCACCTGTCTGAAGGTGGTGGCGCAGCTGGCTGCTCCCATAGCCCCATTCTTCTCAGAACAATTATACAGGGATCTTATGGGGGGAACCCGGCTGGAAGGATACCAAAGCGTACACCTGTCCTATTTCCCTGATTCCAATAAAGCAAGCATCGACAAGGAACTGGAACATAAGATGGGAAAGGCCCAAACCATTTCTTCTCTGGTCCTTTCGCTTCGCCAGCGAGAAAAAATCAAAGTACGGCAACCTTTGCAGAAAATCATGATCCCAGTGCTGGATCCGGGGGATCGGGCAGAAATTGAAGCCGTTGCAGGGCTTATTAAATCAGAGGTGAACGTCAAGGAAATAGAATTGCTGGACGATGCTTCCGGGATACTGGTCAAACGGATCAAGCCTAATTTCAAAACCCTCGGGCCACGTTTTGGAAAGGATATGAAGGCGATTGCCGGTGCTGTATCGAAAATGTCTCAGGAGGATATCCAGGATATGGAACAGGAAGGCGAAATTCTTCTTGATTTAGGTAATAAAAGGATTAAATTACAGTTAGAAGAAGTAGAAATCAGTTCTCAGGATATCGAAGGATGGCTGGTAGCTTCATCCGGCCCCGTTACTGTAGCCCTGGACGTTACCATCACAGATGAGCTCCGAAAAGAGGGAATTGCCAGGGAACTTGTGAACAGGATCCAGAACCTGAGAAAAGAGTCCGGTTTTGAGGTGACAGACAAGATCGACATTAAATTTTTAAAAAATAAAACGGTAGAGAATGCCATTTTGAGCAATTTGCAGTACATTAAGACGGAGACGTTGACGGCGGATCTTATATTCGAGGATGAGATGAAGGAAGGAATTGCCATTGCTTTTGATGAAGTCAACACCAAATTGTTTATCCAAAAACACTAAGACCATGGGAGAAGATGTAAAAGTTAAATATTCGGATAAGGAGCTTGAGGAATTCAGGGTCATTATCGAACAGAAAATTGAGAAGGCCAAGAGTCACCTGGAACTTTTGAGGAGTTCTTATATGAATGACGGCAATAATGGTACTGATGACACCTCTCCGACCTTCAAGGCTT
The DNA here is from genome assembly GCA_037387145.1 of Robiginitalea sp. Lineage (GTDB taxonomy): Bacteria > Bacteroidota > Bacteroidia > Flavobacteriales > Flavobacteriaceae > Robiginitalea. The sequence continues at coordinate 11,944 of JARRLI010000013.1, forward strand.
TTGAGGAAGGGTCAGAGACCATGAGCAAAGAGGCAAACACCCAATTGGCGATCAGGCAGGAAAAGTTCATCCGGGATCTTAAAAATGCCCTTCTAAGGATCGAGAATAAGACTTATGGAATCTGCAGAGTAACCGGAAAACTCATCAACAAGGAACGCTTAAAGCTCGTTCCACATGCTACGCTTAGTATTGAAGCCAAGAACATGCAGAAATAGACCAAAGCGCCTCTTCGGGCGCTTTTTTGCCCATGGGATTTTAGCCAGTCTGCTATGCCTGAGTGCCATCCTTCCTATGAAGGGGCAGAAGAGGCTAACCAAAACCTTGCTGAATTCGCAGATCACCTCCATATCCATTGATGCGGACCTGGTCTACCGGATTGTGCTGGAAACAGTAGATTCCAATGAGGTAACTGTCGAAGCGAGCATGGAGGGCGAATACCAAAAAGACCTTGTGGTCCCGCTCAGGAAGCAGGGAAATACACTTTTTATAGAACCTGAATTCAGTCCTCAGTTCCAGCTCCCAAATGACAAATTGGGAGCACATAAGGTTGTGTCTGTAAGTATGCGGATACAAGTACCGAGATACCAGAACGTCCAACTCACTGGGTTGAGTTGTGAGGTGTCCGCGACGGGAGAATACCGCGACCTTCGAATTGTCTTCAATGATGGAAGCTGCCATCTTTCACACCTGGCTGAAAATACCACTGTGCAAACGGGTTCTGCGCTAATTCAGGTCTCCCTGATTACTGGCGTTGTCGAAGCGATTTCGAAATATGGTGAGGTGCAAATGGATCCAGTCCCCAGGGGGGATCACAACCTAAGACTTTTCAGTAACCGAGGGGATATTTCGGTGCGGAGGATTTTGTGAGGCCGGTGAGAACGACGACCTTTCCAATTGGCATTTAATCCCTATTTTTGCCCAATTCAATTAAACAGGATGCGCACAAATTATGCCCTTCTGCTGGTTTTTATTATCCTCCTGGCGGACCAAATCAGCAAGATTTATATCAAAACCCACTTCGAACTAGGGGAGTCGTTGGATGTTCTGTCATGGTTCAAGATCCTGTTCGTTGAAAATGAAGGGGCGGCCTGGGGGACGAAGCTCAGCGATCTGCTTCCGGTTTCTGAGAAGAATGCTAAACTTATCCTGACAGTATTCAGACTTATAGCTATCGGCGGAATCGGTTACTGGTTGTGGGATATACTGCGTAAAAAGTCCAATAAAACACTGGTCCTGGCTGTGAGCCTTATTTTCGCGGGTGCCGTTGGGAATATCATTGATTCTGTTTTTTATGGACAGTTGTTCAACCACAGTTACGGTCAGGTAGCTGCCTTTGGGTCTGAGGAACCGTATGCAGGCCTGTTCTATGGCAAGGTTGTGGATATGCTGTATTTCCCGCTAATAGATACAACCTGGCCCGATTGGACCCCGTGGGTTGGCGGAAGATCATTCCGTTTCTTTGAACCCGTATTCAATATTGCAGATACAGCTATCAGCACCGGAGTTGGAATCTTATTGGTATTTAACAAGAAGGCTTTTGGAAAGCCGGAAGATCAGAAGGAATAAATCCTTGTCGGGGTAACGCAGTAATTCATCTGTACATCTCCCTCATGTAGGTCCGGGATCGCTTCTTCCGGATCGAAGAAAGAAAGCCCGATCTTTACTACCTCCCTGCGGCACTGTGCCAGGAATCGGTCGTAGTACCCACCCCCGTATCCCACCCGGTAACCGGACTTGTCATATGCCAGCAATGGAAGGAATACTACCTCAAGGGTGTCAGGTCTAATTTCAAGCCCGCTTAGAGGCTCCGGGACCCCCCACTTGCTTGGTTTTATCTGGGTTGCATCAGTCAGCAGGAAATGTGAGAGATCGCCATTGGGCAGAACCTTTGGAATGACAATATCCTTATCCTTGCCTTGCAGGATGGTCAATAAAAACGAGGTGTCAACTTCGTTTTTTTGAGGGATGTTGAGGTATAAGTGAAAATACTGCAGCTGCCACACGGGCAATCCAAGGCAGCGATTGGCTATTTGAAGGCTTAATTTATCCCTTTCGGAGGCAGAAAGGTTTTTGCGTTTTTCCGAATAGGTCGACCGAAGCTCTTTTTTGTTCATGGCATCCGATGAACCCTCAGATTTGAAGGTAGGTCCCGGGCGTTTTTAATCTTTGGCTGATACAGCTACATAGATCTTAAAGAACAACATCAGGATTAAATACATCCCCAGGGTAATCAAATAATTGTCCATTAGGTAATTCCTTTATGGGTTTAAATATATAGAAATATTTCATTAAAAAAACTATAAAGTGCATAAAATCATCGATGAAATGCACAATTCTAGGTAATTGTTTACCCTTTGTTTACTCTTTACTTACCTTTTTTAAACATTTTTAACACTCGATATTTTATATAAACAGCATTAAATCAAGTTTTTACCAGTTTCAATATCCCAAAATGACACGGCAAATTACTTAAACAACCCTGCAAAGACCTTTCATCGGGCCTTTCTGAACGTCGGAAGTGACCGATATTACCCCATTCTGAAAGTGAGGATTGGTAAAGGAACCGCTCACCTGCGTATCTTTGTGTTAAGGAAAATTTCCATGAGTACCCTCTCCATAGAAGTACAGTTAAAAACCCTCCCGGATAGCCCTGGCGTCTATCAGTTTTTTGATGCAGAAGGAAAAATACTCTATGTAGGCAAGGCCAAAAATCTCAAAAAACGCGTCAGTTCTTATTTTACAAAGGCTCATAAGCACGGCAAGACCCGTGTGATGGTCCGCAAGATTGACACCATAAGGCATATTGTGGTCCCCACCGAATCAGACGCACTCCTGCTTGAGAATAACCTGATCAAAGAGCATCAACCCCGATATAATGTCTTATTGCGGGACGACAAGTCCTACCCATGGCTGTGTATCAAGAACGAACGCTTTCCGAGAATTTTCCCAACCCGTAAACGCATCCGTGATGGTTCGGAGTATTTCGGGCCTTATACCCAGATGCGGACCGTCCGGGCCTTGTTGGACCTTGTTAAAAGTGTGTATCCCCTTCGCACTTGTAACTACGATTTGTCTGAGGAAAAGATCAGGGCCGGGAAATACAAGGTCTGCCTGGAGTACCATCTGGGAAATTGTCTGGGTCCTTGTGAAGGCCTTCAGGACGAAGCCTCGTACCAACGTCAGGTCGCTGATATTCGAGAGATCGTCAAGGGAAATTTTGGCGCCTCACTTCAGTATTTCCGCAACCGAATGAAACAACTGGCCGCAGAGATGCAATTTGAACAGGCACAGCTGATGAAGGAAAAGATAGAAGTGTTGGAGAATTACCAGTCGAAATCCACCGTGGTACATCCAAAGATCTCAGATGTGGATGTGTTTTCTATTATTTCCGATGCCACTCACGCCTATGTCAATTATATGCAAATCAGCCATGGACTGGTAGTTCGTTCTCATACCATGGAGATAAAGAAGAAGCTGGAAGAAACGGACGAGGATCTCCTCGCCCTGGCCATTGTGGACCTCCGGGAACGATTCGAATCCATTTGCAGGGAGGTCTATCTTCCTTTCAGAGTACCCCTTTCGGAAGAAGTCAAGGTCACGGTCCCCAAGGTGGGAGATAAAAGAAAAATAGTAGATCTTTCTGAAAGGAATGCCCGGTTCTACCGGCAGGAACGTTTTAAGCAAATAAAAATCACAGACCCTGACAGGCACACAAAACGCCTTATGGATCAGATGAAACGGGACCTTCGCCTTCCGGAGGAACCAAAGCATATCGAGTGTTTTGACAATTCAAATATTCAGGGATCCAATCCGGTAGCGGCCTGCGTTGTCTTCCGTGACGGGAAGCCTTCCAAAAAAGAGTATCGCCATTTCAATATCAAGACGGTCAGCGGACCGGATGATTTTGCTTCCATGACCGAAGTAGTTTTTAGGCGTTACAGACGGCTTCAGGAGGAAGGGGAAGCCCTCCCGCAGTTAATAGTTATCGACGGGGGTAAAGGTCAGCTCTCAGCAGCCCTCAAAAGCCTTGACCAATTAGGATTGAGGGGAGAAATTTCAATTATTGGGATTGCCAAGCGGCTGGAAGAGATTTATTTTCCCGAAGATCCAATTCCCCTTTATCTGGATAAGAAATCTGAAACACTCCGGGTTATACAGCAGTTGCGGAATGAAGCACATAGGTTCGGAATAACTTTTCACAGAAATAAACGAAGCAAATCTGCAATTAGTTCTGCCCTTGAGGGCATAAACGGGATAGGTGAAAAGACAGCCCGTCAATTGCTCCGAAAATTCAAGTCCGTAAAGCGGATTCGGGAAAGTTCCCTGGAGGATCTAACTTCCGTAATCGGCCCTTCAAAAGCACGTAAAGTTTATGATAGTTTGCGCGAATAAAGTAACTTCACCCTGTGCGCAATCTGATCGTTTTATTTCTGGGACTGCCAGTTTTTCTGCTGGCCCAGCCCTCCCAGTCAGTTGGAAAAGACCTGAAGGTAGGTCTGGTACTGAGCGGGGGTGGTGCCAAGGGTATGGCTCACATCGGAGCGCTGAAGGTCATTGAGGAATCCGGTATCCGAATTGACTACATAGGGGGGACCAGTATGGGAGCCATTGTGGGGGCTTTATACGCTTCCGGGTATTCAGCCAACCAGCTCGATTCCCTTTTTACAAATGCCGATTTTAATGAACTGATTCAGGACAACCTGCCCAGAAGCGCGAAGAACTTCTACGAAAAAGAAGCTTCGGAGCGATATGCCATCACCCTCCCATTCAACGGATTCAGGGTTTCCTTTCCCGCGGCCATATCGGGTGGGCAGAATATTTACAACGAACTTGTTGAATTGCTGTATCACGTTAAGGATGTTCGGAATTTCAACGAGCTTCCGACCCCCTTTTTTTGTATAGCCACGGATGTCGAAACCGGGGAAGAAGTTCTCCTCGATGGCGGTTATCTCCCGGAAGCCATCATGGCCAGTGGGACTTTTCTATCATTGGGGTGGATGTACAGCACGGTCTCAGGGACAGGGAATCCCTGGAATCGGCCACGGAAGTGCTGCTTCAGATAAACAACTACCGGACCGTGGGGCAGATGAAGTTGAAATCCCAACAGACGGACGTATATATTAAACCTGAGATGGAGGATTATTCCGTTATAGACTTTGAGGTACGAGACAGTATCATCAGTGAGGGAACCCTGGCAGCCAGAAAGTACTCCGGCGAACTCAGGAAAATTGCCTCACAACAGCGTCATTCAGCACAGAAGCCTTCAGTGCCCACAGCTGTGGACTCCATACAGATCAATCGCCTGATCATAGGGGGTAACAGCAATTATTCCCGCGGATACATAAAAGGAAAACTCCGGTTCGACCTTTCAGAAACCATTCCTTTTGAGAAGCTTAAACAGGGCATTGTAAACCTGGCAGCTACCGGAAACTTTAAGACCATACGGTATGAATTGCGGTCTAACGGAATAGCGGATGACCTGATATTAAGACTTGAGGAAAATCCTATCCGAACCTATATACGTGGCGCAATACACTATGACGATTTGTATAAGAGTGCGGCGCTAGTAAACTTTACCCAGAAAAGACTTCTTGTGGATGATGATGTTGGGTCTTTTGATCTCATAGTAGGTGACCATATCCGGTATCGGGCGCAATACTATATAGATAAAGGCAGTTATTGGAGCTTTGGATTAAATTCCAGTTTCAACAGTTTTGATGAAGAAATCAATTACAGTGTAATCCAATCGAATTTCAGAACCCGTGCAGACCCGAATATCAATACCATCAACCTGGATGTCTCTGACCTTACCAACCAGCTATATTTGCAAACGGTTTTTCGGGAGGAATTTGCCTTTGGGCTGGGGGTAGAGCATAAGCTGTTAAAATACAGCAGCCGCACCCTGAACCAATTGATCTCAGACACGGAAGGCCTGGCTACCGGAGAACGCACTTTTTTTGAGAACAGCAACTATTTCAGCACCTTTGGGAAACTAACCCTGGACACCTATGACGACCGGTATTTTCCGAGTAGGGGGCTGTATTTTGACGGGGATTTTCATCTGTATTTATTCTCCTCTGACTTCAATGATAATTTTGGGGAATTTGCCATTGGGAAGGCCCGTATGGGTGTTGCTTTTCCAATCTGGAATACCTTGAGCCTGAACCTGGAAACAGAAGGAGGTTTCAAGCTGGGGAATTCCCAGATATCCTCCCTGGATTTCGTCCTGGGTGGTTATGGCAGTGCAACCCTGAACAATTTTGTGCCCTTTCTGGGATATGACTTCCTCAGTCTTCCGGGGAACAGCTATGTAAAGGCCTACGGAAGGCTGGATTGGGAATTTGCACAAAAGAACCACCTGATGTTTGCCGCGAATATTTCCAATGTGGAAGACGACATTTTCCGGACAGGGGAGTGGTTTACTGCCCCGGATTTTACAGGGTACGGGTTCGGTTATGGGTGGGAATCGTTTTTCGGGCCTGTACAGGTTTTGTATTCCTGGTCTCCTGAAGGGGGAAAGGATGTGCTATTCTTCAGTATAGGATACTGGTTCTGAAATATATATACCCCTTAAATCGGGCTTCCCAGGGTCGCACTTTTTTACGATATTTGTACAAAAGAACAGCTATGTCTGCTTTGAAGATTGATATCTCTCCACACGTTCGCGCCATGTGGTAGGAACCCCCTGGTTATCCAATTATCGGCGGGTATCCAATACCCGTATCACTTTTGTCAAATCGCCTTATAAATATTACTATCATGTCTTTAGTAGATACTACGTCACTAAAATTACCCAAAGAAAATCCAGAGGCCGAAGATTTTCTCCCGCTGCTCGGCACGGACCATGTGGAACTCTATGTAGGTAACGCAAAACAGGCCGCTCATTACTACATGTCTGCATGGGGATTTCAGCCATTGGCATATAGAGGCCTTGAAACGGGAAGCAAAGACCGGGTTTCTTACGTCCTGAAACAGGATAAAATCAGATTGGTACTAACTTCTCCCCTCAAGCCCGGAGGGGAAATCAACCGTCATATTGATGAACATGGCGATGGTGTTAAGGCAATTGCCCTGTGGGTAGACGATGCCGTCAAAAGCCATAAAGAAACCGTAAAAAGAGGAGCCAGGAGTTATTTCGAACCCAAAACCCTCAAAGATGAACATGGGGAAGTAGTTCTTTCCGGGATACATACTTACGGAGAAACCGTACATGTATTTGTACAGCGTTCAGGGTACTCGGGCCCCTTTATGCCAGGTTACCGTCCATGGGACCCACATTACAAACCGGCTTCCACCGGTCTGAAGTACATCGACCATATGGTTGGGAATGTGGGCTGGAATGAAATGAATAAATGGGTTGAGTTTTATGCAAGGGTGATGGGTTTCGCACAGCTCATTTCTTTTGATGACAAAGATATTTCCACAGACTATACAGCCCTGATGAGCAAGGTGATGAGCAACGGGAACGGGCGGATCAAATTTCCTATCAATGAACCGGCCGAAGGCCGCAAGAAATCTCAGATAGAGGAGTATATTGAATTTTACAACGGAGCTGGAGTACAACACCTTGCGCTTGCTACCGATAATATTATTGAAACGGTTGCCGCTCTCCGGGACCGGGGGGTTGAATTCCTGACTGTTCCTGCAACGTATTACGAGGACGTGCTGGACCGTGTAGGTGAGATCGATGAAGACCTGGAGCCATTGAAAGAACTTGGCATCCTAATTGACAGGGACGATGAAGGATACCTGCTTCAGATATTCACCAAGCCCATTCTGGATCGTCCGACCCTGTTCATTGAGATCATACAGCGAAAAGGCGCCAAGTCTTTCGGAAAAGGAAATTTCAAGGCACTGTTTGAAGCCATTGAACGGGAACAGCGTTCCCGGGGCACCCTATAGGATCTTAATTCTTAAGGAATTCTCAAAATGCCCCTTTAACCGATAAAAGATTGTTAAGATCTGAGTTAAAGAACGTTAAATTGGATTAGGAACCGAGAGGGAAGTAGTAATTTTGAGTTAATCAAGGGGTGGTTCCCTTGGAACTTTAAGTATTGGTTTTTCATAATTTAAAGTTTGGTTGGTTATTTAGGAAAAGCCCCGGTCGCCCGACCGGGGCTTTTTTCTTGTGTAATTAACCCAGGTCCCGCTGATTTCAGGGATCCAGCGGTAAAAGGCACAATTTGTTGGCACAAAACTTGTTTAACTTTACATAAATTAAGCAGGTCCCTGGCCGAACAACGGAATTTTGACCAACTTTGTTAAACGATGAGAATTCTCAATATTCTTTACATCCTACTGCTGCTGATGGGCCCGGTCCGGGGTTCTGCCCAGCAGGGATCGACAGTATCCGGGGATAAAGATATTTCTGCATTTAAGCCTGGGGAGTGGCTAAAATTCAGGATTCACTACGGTATCCTGAACGCCAGTTTTGCTACCATCCACCTTACCAGTGAAACGGTTGGAAACATTCCCGTTTACCATGTCGTTGGCAAGGGCAGGACCACTGGATTTGCCAGTATTTTCTTCAAAGTGGATGATACCTATGAGAGTTATTTCAGCCAGCAAAATGGCAGGCCATATCGCTTTATCAGGAACATCTATGAGGGAGGGTATACCAGGGATGCGGTAATCGATTTCGATCACGATAAGGGGAAGGCGCTATTCCACGACCGTAAGAATGAGCGTAAAAAGGAATTTGATATAGGGAACTCCGTACAGGACCTGCTCTCGGCCTTTTATTATTTAAGAAACACCTACGATGCTGACGGCCTTGTGATTGGTAAAAGCATTGAGCTTGATATCCTGTTCGATGATGATGGGATATTCAAATTACGTCTTAAATACCTGGGAAAGGAAACCCTGAAAACCAAGTTTGGAAGGATCGAATGTTTGAAGTTCCGTCCAATTGTGCAGTCCGGCAGGGTGTTTAAAGAAGAGGAAAGTCTATCTTTGTGGGTATCTAACGATCGAAACAAGATCCCAATTCGAATACAAGCTGATCTGATGATCGGATCCATCAAGGCGGATCTTGAGGCTTATAATAGCCTTAATAATCAGTTTAGTATCCTCATGGAGAATTAAAACCTATGGAAGAAAAGGAGCGAATTGAAGAACAAATTCGAAAACTGGAGGAAAAATACAAAGACTCCGGACAGGATTTGAGCTCCTACCTGGACGGCCTTCTATACCAGCGCTACCTGACATATTGGGACTATATTCACCTGGACACCTTGTTGAGCCTGCAGGTTCCCCGCACCCATTTCCCGGATGAAGAAATCTTCATCATGTATCACCAG
>JARRLI010000014.1:0-10305 GCA_037387145.1 Robiginitalea sp.
TGCCGACATCTGGACAGAGGTGCATCCCTATAGTGACCTGCCAAAGGTTAAGAATCCAGCGGATCACTGGTTGCAGAATGCGAACGATCCTCCCTGGACCAGTACCATTCCCATGACGCTGGACCCAGATGACTATCCCGGATATATGGCCCCAAGGTCTATGAACTTCCGCCCGCAGCGATCCGCCCGCATGCTGCTGGAAGATGATTCCATTACCTTTGAGGAGCTTCAATCCTATAAACTTTCCACCCGCCTGGAATTTGCAGACCGGATCCTGGATGACCTTTTCATGGCTGTGGACAGCCTGGGTTCCGATAAGGCTAAAGAGGCCAGGATCGTACTTGAACAATGGGATCGGACTGCAGATGCCGATAGTGAAGGGATGCTCCTTTTCTATAACTGGGCGCGCAAGTTCGGGCCAGGTAGTTCCAGCAACTATGCTACTTCCTGGGATATTAAGCAGCCTAATACGACCCCGGATGGGTTGGCTGATCCGGCTAGGGCAGTAAAGCTTTTGGAAGAAAGTGCCATGGAACTTGAGCAGAAATTTGGCAGCCTAAAGATGCCGTGGGGGGAGTATTACAGGATCAATTATAACGGGCAGGACCTTCCGGCCAATGGTATTGACGGCTCCCTTGGTGTATTCAGGGTTGCCTGGCCAGGGAACGCAGATGGCGACCACATGTATGTTGGCGGAGGCGATTCGTGGGTAGGGGTTATCGAATTCGGAGATACAACCCGGGCAAAAGTATTGTTGAGTTATGGGAATTCCACACAACCGGATTCACCGCACAATGGAGACCAGCTGGCATTGTTTTCCCGCAAGGAATTACGGGATGCCTGGTTTACGGATGAGGCCATCGAGGCCAATACAAGCCGCGTTGAACTTTTAAGTGGAATGCATTCAGGGAAGACTAAATAAGAAATGGATGCAGTACTATTTGTACAAAAGGTACCTTTTAAGAGGCCATCCAATAAAAAACCCCGCGACGCGGGGTTTTTTATTGCCTGTCAGCTATTATTAAATTGCCTTGAAATCTGCATCGTATTCCCCTTCTCCCACTGGTTCCAGCCCAGTCCTGAGGAATCCCTGGTTCAATTCTTTGGAGTATTCGAAGTAAACAGGTTTTTCATTTCTAAGAATGTCCATTGTGTGTCTATACATTGACATAGGATACCTCAGATACACGAGTCTGTTCCGTTTGTCAAAATGATTTGCAGGTAATTTGGTTCCATCCTTATAAAAAGTGAGCTGCATGACATAGTCATCTTCGTTATAGCATTTGATAAGTGCTGTCGGATACTGTCGCTTACTTGCCGAATGTTCGGCCTGGAAGTGGATCCAGTACTGGGTTATTTCGCTTTCTATGCGCTTCATTGTATCTGGGTTTAAAAAATTTCACCGGTTTAAGGTAAAGATTTTTTCAGACATATTTAACAGTTTGTCTCGTAGAATCTTTTCTTTATTCTTCGAGCGGAGCTTTTTGACACACTCTAATTTCCAAAGTGCATCAAAAAACTCCCAGGATTTAGTTGTAATAAAGTCGGAATACGCTCTTTAGCATGATATTAAAACACTCTTTACAGGATATACATCACTAAAAATATCATCTTTTGCCTATCCGTGTAGCATTATTTAATATCTTTAAGAGTATATCAAACCAAACTTTTGTCCGAAATGTCCGTTCATGGCATAGAATTAATATTGAGTAGACAATTGGCAGATTGTCTTTCCGTACCGGTCTTTCTGGTAGATCCGGACGGGAATTTGTTATTCTACAACCCACCGGCAGAAGAAATCCTGGGTAAGAAGTTTGAGGATACTGGTCCGATGGCAGTCGGAGAATGGGGGAACTCCTTTCTTCCACACGATGAGGATGGGAACAGGATTCCACCGGATGGTCTGCCGCTTGTTAAGACCATACAAACACACATTCCCTCTCACAGAACGTTCTGGATCAAGAGCCTAAACGGTAAATCGATCAGGATTTCAGTTACTGCGATTCCGATTATGGGTAGATCACAGAAGTTTGAGGGTGCTATGGCGATATTCTGGGATAATGAATTGAATTTATGAAGGTAGTTTTGCATGGTACCCGCGGATCATATCCTACTTCCTCTACTGATAATCAATTGTATGGAGGGAACACGCCCTGTGTGGAACTCATCCAGGTAAAGGAGCGCATAATCCTTGACGCTGGCACCGGTATTCTGGGAATCAACTTTGATAAACATTATAAAGGGAACCGACTGGACATCCTGCTCACCCACTTGCATATGGATCATATTCAAGGGCTGGCATTTTGCAAACCATTGTTCAATCCTGCCAATGAGGTGCATATTTGGGGGCCAAAGGATAGTAGTGAATCCCTTCAGGCCAGACTGAATCAGTATTTGTCCCCACCACTTTTCCCATTGCCTCTGAGGGATATCCCTTCTCAATTGCACATCCATGAATTGTCAAATTCAACTATGAAACTGGGAGGTTTTACGATTACCTCCGAATACATCAGCCATCCGGGGCCTACCCTCGGATACAGGGTTCAACATGGTGACAAAACGATTTGTTATCTCCCTGACCACGAACCCATAATAGGAAAATCGAAGCTTTTTACAGAAACAGAATGGTTATCAGGATTTTCATTGGCCCTGAATGTAGATTTGTTGATTCACGATGCCCAGTACAGCAAGAAAGAATACAAAAGCAAAGTGGGGTGGGGACACAGTTCCTTAAATATTGCAGCCAGGTTTGGCGCAAAGTCCAAAGTAAAAAAACTGGTGTTGTTTCATCATGATCCCGCGCATTCGGACGAACAGATTACCAAAATGTACAAGAAGTTTCTGCGAAAAAAGGACTATGACTTTCCCATAGAGGTGGCAGTACAGGGGCAGGAATTTGAAGTCTGAGAACACACAGGCCTTCGGACGGATTTTGACACCAGGTCTATCATCTAACTTTTCCCGTGAACACGCTGACCTTCGAGTTGAATGGATTTCCGGATGATCTCCTGTAAGACACTACCTGCCCGCAATGCCAGAGCGCATCTGAAATGGGGCCATTGATCTGGTTCCAGAATGGGAATTCACTCCTGTTTCCATCCCGGATGAATACAATGCTATGCTGGTTTAGGTCTTGGACTTTCACGAAAATATCCGAAGCTTGTTTTAACATCATCAGGGTTTCGGATCGTAGTTCTATAAAGGATTGATCATCCCTTTTCACCGGTTCATTAGGTTTTTTTAGGGCAGAATTCAGTATTACCCGGCTCAGTCCATGGATATGTTCAAGTGTTTCCCTGGTTGATCGGGCCTCCTCTCCGGGTCTGAAATTGAGGTCTTCCTCACGTAATCCTTCGGTAGCCCAATAATAACGGAAACCCAGGCCATCGATCAACCTGGAAACAACCGTGCCCGGAGTATAATTTTCCGGGGCTTCAGGCAATTCGTAAAAGGGAAGGTTTTCAGATTGATCCTGTGCGTTCATTCCGGTTATCATACTAAAAAAACAAAGTAAAAAAATAATTGGTTTCAAGTTTATTTCCCAGCCGTTCATTATCTGATGATATTAAATATACCTGATTAATGGAGCACACTGCAGGCGGGACCCCTTAGGTATTATTAAAATCCCCCATCCGTTTGGGACAGGGGACATAATTCAAGGTTTCAGCCAATGCTTAAAAGGGCTCAAATTTAAATTTTTGACCGCCTACTGAGGCCTCGTACATCAATCCACCCTTTTGCATGGTAAAAACCATAACGCCGTCCTTATAATTGGCATCTGCCGAAGCCCCTGCGGTAACAGCCACTGCAGACGCCTGAGCCGCGAGTTGAACGTTGTCATCTTTAAAATTATCCATGGCTTCCTTGTTCTTGAAGAAAATAATCTCACGGTAAGCCTGCCCTCCCCATTGGAATCCAATACTTACCTGGGTCAGTTTTGCCATGCCAATTTCGGCTCCCTGTTCATAGGCTACGCCATTACCGGATGCTCCGCCGATACCAACAGCCCCCTTTCCAACATTCGGGAAAATCACATAGCCATAGGCTTCACTGAAGTGTTTTTCCATCTTGAAATCCGCCTTTAAAAATTCCTCTTTGGCTTCTTTGGCGTCGGCCCTAACCTCTTCAACCTTTTTCTTGGATTGGGCGAGGCCTGCAAAAGAGAAGGCAATAATTAAAACAAGGCTTGTAAGCCACGTTCTGTTTAGTTTAAATGCTTTCATGTTACGTGGGTTTATTAAAGATTACTAAAGAGAAGTAAGATATTCATTTTATATGGTTTTCATGTCTTCGATTAAACTTTTATCTGGAATCCAAACGGATTTAATAGTTTGCCTATCTTTAGATAAATCAGCCGCAATGAGAACTATTCTTTGGATTTTTATTATTCTTTTTTTCTCCTGCAAAGAATCGCCGAAAAACATTTTACAGATAACAGGGATTGAACAACCCGTTGAGGTATTTCGGGATCCCTTTGGCATCAACCATATCTATGCACAAAATCAACACGACCTCTTCTTTGCTCAGGGTTACCTGGCCGCAAGGGACCGGTTGTTCCAGTTTGAGATCTGGAGGCGGCAGGCCACCGGGACTGTTGCCGAGATCCTCGGAGAACGGGAACTCAATAGGGATATAGGCACCCGTCTTTTTAAGTATAGGGGTAAGCAGGAAGATGAATTCAACTACTATCACGAAGATGGATCGGATATTATCCGGGCCTATACGGACGGAGTGAACGCATATATTGAGGAGATTACAGAGAATCCGCAGCTGCTGCCTCCTGAATTCAAAGCCCTTGGAATACTTCCCCAGCCCTGGACCCCGGAGGTTGTGATCTCAAGGCATCAGGGGTTGTTGGGGAATATAAATACGGAACTTTCCGTAGGGCGCGCCGTGGCCCGTATTGGAGAGGAGCGTGTAAAATCTCTGATGTGGTTCCATCCCCGGGAGCCGGACCTTACCCTTCACGAGGGGCTGGATGCTGATGCCCTTTCAGAAAACATCCTGGAATTGTACAACGCCTACCGCAAGCCGGTCGCCTTTATGCCTTCCGATGTTGTGAAGACCTACCGGAACACAGAAACCGCACTTACGCTGCAGCAGGGCAAAAAGCGGGAAGACAGTCTCGCCTTGGGAAGCAATAACTGGGTGGTCCAAGGAGAACTTATGGCTAATGGTAAACCGCTTATGGCCAATGACCCGCACCGAACCATTTCGGTGCCCTCCCTCCGATATATGGTCCATCTATCTGCACCCGGATGGGATGTCATTGGTGGAGGGGAACCTGAGATCCCGGGGGTTTCCATTGGCCACAACGGATACGGGGCATGGGGGCTTACCGTTTTCCGGACGGACGGGGAGGACCTCTATGTCTATGAAACGAACCCGGAAAACCGCAATCAGTATAAGTACGGTGGAGAATGGGAAGACTTGCAGGTAATTCGTGAAAATATTCCTGTAAAAGGAAAAGAGAATTACATGGCAGAATTGAAGTATAGCCGCCACGGACCAGTTGTTTACGAAGATCTGGGGCGAAACCTGGCGTATGCTGTACGCTGCGCCTGGCTGGAACCAGGGGGATCTCCCTATCTGGCTTCCCTTAGGATGGACCAGGCCAAAAGCTGGGACGAATTCCGGGAAGCCTGCAATTACAGCCATATCCCGGGTGAGAATATGATTTGGGCGGATGCGGATGGGAATATCGGGTGGCAGGCAGTGGGCATTGCTCCAGTGCGAAATAACTTCTCCGGGATGGTCCCCGTGCCCGGGGATGGGAGGTTTGAATGGGAAGGCTATTTGCCCATTGTGGAAAAACCATATGCCACCAACCCGCCTTCCGGATACATCGCAACGGCCAATGAGAATGTGACTCCTGAAAGCTATACCCGCTGGGAGGCCATTGGATACTCCTGGGCAGATTCTTTCCGCGGGCAGCGAATTGAGGAAGTACTGGGCAGTGGCCAGAAGCTCAGCTTGGATGCCATGAAGGCTTTACAGACGGATTATGTTTCCACACCCGCCCGCATGCTGATTCCCTACCTGGAAGATATTCCCATGGCAGGTAGATCCCTGGAGGCCTTTTCGCATTTCGATGGATGGGATTATGCCCTTACCCCTTCTTCCATAGCGGCTGCCATCTATGTAGCCTGGGAAAATGCCATTAAGGAACAGGCCCACGGGGAATTTGTCCCCGACCAAGCGAAGGAGTATATCCGGAGTCTCCAATTGGAACGTATCCTGCAATGGATTGAGAACCCCAGGACCATGTTTGGAGACACCTCGGCAAGGGATGCCTTTCTGAAAGAAACCTTTGAGAAGGGGGTCCGGAACCTTACCGGGCGCCTTGGGACGGATATGAGCCAATGGCAATACGGGCAGGACGCCCTGAAACATATCGAATTAAAACATGCCCTCAGCACAGCCGTTTCTGATTCCCTTCGCAGACAGCTGGACCTGAAATCCCTGCCCAGGGGCGGGAACGGGTATACCCCTGGATCAACCGGCAACAATTTTAACCAGTCCAGTGGGGCCACCTTCAGGGTCATTGTTCCCGTGGGAGACTGGGATAACGCCCTTGGGATTAACAGCCCGGGGCAATCGGGAGATCCGGAGAGTCCCTATTACAACAACCTCTATGAGATGTGGTCGCGTGACCAGTATTTCCCGTTGTGGTATTCCCGTGACTCCATTGTAAAATATGCAGATTCGAAAAGTGTTTTACAACCGATGAACCAATAATCACTTTCAAAAACCTGAAAAAATGAGAAAGTACAGTTTTCTTTTGGCAATGTTCTTTTTGACAACACTGACCTTTGGGCAGGATGTCCGCGATACCCAGTACGATGATTGGCAATTTACCCTGGCTCCTTATCTGTTGATGGCCAGTGTAAGCGGGGATGCAGCTATTGCGGTGGATAATCGTTCAGAGGTGGACCTGAAATTCGGAGATCTATTGAAAAATCTGCAATTCGCTTTTATGATGCGTGGGGAGGTCTATAAGGGGAATTGGGGGGTGATGGCAGATTATGTTTACCTCAAGTTGGGTGACGACATAGATACCCCCGAAGAGGTCGTGGCCGATATAGAATTCAGACAAAGTATTTTTGAATTCTTTGTTAGCCGGAGGATTCGTCATGACTGGGGGTGGATTGATGTTTACGGAGGAATACGTCACTGGGGTTTTGGGATAGACCTGAACCTGGAAGGACTGGGTCTTACCAGGGTTTCCTTCAAAGAGAACTGGGTGGACCCTGTAGTTGGAGGCCGGGCCGTACTTCAGTTTTCTGACCGGTTTACAGCTATCTTCAGAGGGGATATCGGTGGCTTCGGGGCTGGTTCGGACTTTTCATTTACCGTACAACCCGGGGTTGGGTACCATTTTTCCAACTGGTTCGCCGTGATGCTGCAGTACAAATACCTCTATGTGGATTACAATAATGACAAATCTGCCCCGGACCTGTTTATCTATGACGCGGCTACCAATGGCCCACTCCTCGGGTTTGTGTTCCAGTTTTAATAACATAGGTGCAGCGATCCTGTTAACTCAGGCAATATGGTTGCGGAAGGGCAATCTAAAAACATGAAATCATAAAATCCTTTAATGATGAAAAGAACGTACATATTGCTGGCCGTAGGATGCTTGTTCCTTGGACAGATACACGCACAGGAAGCGCTTCAAAACCAGCCGCTGGTCTCACCACAGGTCCATGAGGACGGACGGGTTACTTTCCGTCTGTTAGCCCCGGAAGCTTTGGAAGTAAAGGTCAGCGGGGACTGGATGCCACGAGTAGGCTATGGTCGGGCTTCAGCTGCATTGCAGAAGCAGGGGGATACTTTGTGGACCTATACGACTGGTTCACTTCCCCCGGAGCTCTACTGGTATAATTTCATCATTGACGGGGTGCGAACCACCGACCCCGCCAATGCCCACCTGATCCGGGATGTGTCCTCCGTCTTCAACATCTTTGTAGTGCCCGGGGAAAGGGGTGATCTCTATAGTGTGCAGGACGTGCCACAAGGCACGATTGCAAAGCGCTGGTATGATTCCCCTGGGTTGGAGAAGACCCGCCGGCTCACTGTTTACACCCCGCCAGGCTATGAGGAATCCAATGACAGCTACCCCGTTCTCTATCTTCTGCACGGGGCCGGGGGAGACGAGGAGGCCTGGTCAGATCTGGGCCGTGCCACTCAGATTCTCGATAACCTGATCGCGGCTGGAAAAGCTGAACCAATGATAATGGTGATGCCCAACGGCAATGCGGTGCAGCACGCGGCTCCGGGAAAGGCCAGCACAGGGTTTGTACAACCGTCCTTTATGGTCACCGGAATGATGATGGGGGATTATGAAGCCTCTTTCATGGATGTCATAGGCTTTGTAGAATCCAACTACCGTGTAAAGGCCAATAAGGCGCACCGTGCCATTGCCGGGCTTTCCATGGGGGGCTACCACAGCTTGCATATCTCGCGTTACTACCCCGACACCTTTGATTATATGGGGCTTTTTTCCCCAGCCGTTATGCCCAGGGGAAATGAAGATGCACCCATATACCTGGATATGGACGGCACCCTAAAAACCCAAATGGAAAATGGGTACCAACTGTACTGGATCGCCATAGGGAAGGAAGATTTTCTTTTCGGAGAGGTAACTGACTATCGAAACCGCCTGGACCGCCTGGGGATGCCATATGAGTATGCGGAGACCGAAGGCGGGCACGTCTGGAGCAATTGGCGGGAGTACCTGTCCGTGTTTATGCCGCGCCTTTTTAAATAAAATCCACCTTTACTGCGCCTGTTGCGAAACCTGTTTAATGCGTTCCCGGTCAGCTTTGGAAGGCATTGCCAGGGTTGCCATAAAGCGGAACATGGTACCGTTGGTGTCATTGAAGAAGATCTGGCCCAGGGAGGCCTGTAGCTTCACGATGGAGGCAATGGTATATCCGCCGGTAATGGCCGCTGCAAACTGGTTGATGATTTCTCCTTTTGGCAGGTCGTCTATCTGTGCCTGTCCCCCGTATTGGTAACCTAAATCGAGGGAAGCAAAGAATTTGGCGGTGAAATATTTCGAAAAGTGGTTCTGTAGTGTCAACAGGGGTTTCTGCGATTTGGTATCCCCCACAAAGGGATCGTTGTTATTAGTAAAAACATAGAAGTTGGGCGTGACCTCCCAGTTGGCTGGCTGCTTCTCATTTTTGTTCAGGGGAACCACCATGGGAACCGCAAAGCGAAAGGCCCATCGATTGGCCCCCAGGTTGATCCTGCGGGAGGAATCGTATTCCCCGAGAGGGATGGTTAAACCAAACAATCCATATACCTGGAATTTCCGCTTCCACTGGCTGTATTCAATGATATTCAGTGCCGGGGCGTTATGAAGGCCCATACGGAAATTCACCTGGGAATCCATCATCCCGGTCTTATCGATAATTTCGATAGGATCCAGGTTAAGGTCCCCGAATCCAGGGATCTGCTCAACGTTGACAGATGCGGTCAGATTCCCGAAGGTGGGGGATATGAACACCTGGGCGATGTTACCACCCAGTGAAAAGGTCCGCGTAATGGGGATTACATTGACGCCAATGTCGATATTCCCATTGGCCAGGACCACATCATAGGAAGGCGTGATATTGGTTTCCAGGTTCAGGTATTGATAACTGATGGCCGTCAGGTCCTTTGGAGGCAGCAGCCACGTAGTGGGGGGTTCTGCCTGGGCAGCAACCTCAAGAGTTACGAATAGGAACAGAAAGGCAGAAATTCGGATCACTGGATGTTTCATGTATGTTTTCGTGCTGTTAATCTTCAGGATTATACCAGATCGGAGAGCTCCAGGCCCTTTCCTGCTGAACTAAAGGAGCTTCAGAAGGCAGGTCCTTTAAATTATTTTTAACCTTGTCATACAGGATCCAGGTGGGGGAAGGGATTTCCAGCACACGCACGTAATAGAAAGCTGCCTGGTTTTTATCGAAATCGGGGTCTTCCCAAACCGTATAAAGTTCAGGAGCTCCAATTGTATTGGAAAAACTCGCCTCTTCCAGGTTCACGGTATTCCCTACCGGGGGAAGTTTGCCCGAAGCATTCGGGGTCCGGTCCTCGCTCCATGCCACATCGTACACTTTTTCCATGGGAGTATCATCCTGAATCCACCCTTTGACTACCTGAATGCGGTCCAGGTTCGCCCAAAGCGGGTCCTTTTTCGCATGGATCATCAGTTTAAGGGGTTCTCCCGCCCGGTTGTTGTCGAGTTCACCCCCCATGGGCACTCCTTTCTGGTAGCCATTCTCAAGGAGGCTATTTAAGTCTCCTTCATGGAAA
>JARRLI010000015.1:0-28418 GCA_037387145.1 Robiginitalea sp.
CCGGGGGCCCCCAGAAGACCATGGAAGGTATGTTTCCATGCATGAGCTGCCGGCTCAGCGCCCCTTCCGTCCCAACCAGATGTTCCTGGCTGATAAATTCCTCCAGGGATGTGGGACGTATCCGTTCTGCCAATGGTTCATTCATGAATTAAAAATACTACAATTCGGCGTTCCCAGGGCAGGAGCCGACCCGATCCCTTGCAGTTTCAGGTGATATGGTGCTACCTTGCAAGTATGTCAGATACACATTACCGCTATACCAATGCCGTTGTTTTGGTACCAATGCTGTTGTTATTGGGAATTTGGAGTGTGTTCTTACTGGAATTGAGACTTCGGGCAAACTTCAATAGTTGGGGGATTTTCCCCCGTACCTTTCAGGGGTTAAGAGGGATTCTGGCCTCCCCCTGGATTCATGGTTCCCTGGAACATTTGTACAACAATACACTGCCCCTTGCGGTACTGAGTGCGGCACTTTTTTATTTTTACCGTAACATCGCCTGGAGAACCCTGTTCCTCGGTGTGCTGATCTCAGGCTTTATCACCTGGACAATCGGTCGGTCCTCCTACCACATAGGTGCAAGTGGCCTGATCTATGTATTGGCCAGTTTTATTTTCTTCAAGGGGATAATTACCAGGTATTACCGATTGGTAGCCCTTTCTCTGGGAGTTGTATTTGTTTATGGTGGGTTGTTATGGTACATCTTCCCCGTGCTTGATGAGATTTCCTGGGAAGGACATTTGGGTGGATTTCTCACCGGACTGCTGCTGGCCATATTTTTAAAATCCCCCGTACCAAAAGAACCTAAATACGCGTGGGAATCGGAAGATTACAGGGAAGAAGCAGATCCCTTTATGCGCCATTTTGATGATGAAGGCAACTTTATCGATGAACCTGAGGGGCCAGAAGCTGGCTCCGGGGATGGTATCGAGGTGCGGTACCACTACCGAAAAGAAGATAAATCCAGGGAAACGGATTAACCCATGCGCTGGCGAAGTACTTCATAGAGAAATACGCCACAGGCAACTGACACATTGAGAGAGCTGATGGAGCCGGTCATCGGCAGATGTGCCTGATGGTCAACAGTTTTAAGTACTGCGGGTGACACGCCTTTTCCTTCGGATCCCATCACGATGGCCGTTCCTTTACTCAAATCCATTTTATAAAGGGACTGATCTGCTTTCTCCGTGGCAGCGATCACCTGAATCCCGGAAGCCTGGAGATAGTGAACGGCATCCCTGGTATGCGGTGTTCTTGCAAGGGGTACACTGAAAACTGCACCTGCAGAAGTCTTGACGGTATCTGCTGTCACCGGGGCACTTCCGCTGGTTGGAAGGATTATGCCGTCTACTCCCGTACACGATGCTGTCCGGATAATAGCTCCAAAATTTCGAACATCTGATACCCCATCAAGAATCAAAAATAAGGGGTGAGTAACATCCGCTACTACGTTGTCTATCAGTTCCTGAAATTCCCGGAATTTCACAGGTGAGATGCTGGCAATCACACCCTGATGGTTTCTATCCTTGAACCTGCTGAGCCTTTCCTGGGGAACCACACTGATACGTATTCCCTTCTTTCGGGCTTTCGATTGAAGTTCCTGAATACGCGGTCCGAGAAATCCCTTTTGAAGAAAGATCTTGTCTATGGACTTGTCTGCCTCTATAGCTTCTATAACAGCCCGTGTCCCGTAAATATGAGGGTTCGACTCCATTTCTTTAAAATAAATAAATAAACTATATAATCATTGGAAATAGAAGCGAAAAAACTTAAGGAAGCGACTTCTTATAGATTCTGAGATATGAAAGAGTAAAGGGTTAAATAATGGCTACAAACCAAGAGCCTTTATTTCTGGCGCTTCCTTTGAATAGGAGTAACCTCTCCAGAAAAAACCTTCACTCTTAAATTTCCACACAACTTCGCGATCCCGAGTCACTTCCCAAAAGCCATGGTCCCCTTCCGTAATCAGGATATTTCCATTTGGCAGTTTAACCGCCCCCGAAACCTTTTCAGAATAGAGTTCCGAATCTGAATAACTCCATAAAATTCTAGGTTCGTTGTCCGAGCCGGGTAATAATTCAAAGTTTTCAGGTAATTGTAATTCATAAACCGTTGATTGGCTGATATCATTTCCATTTGAAAAAATCAATAGCTTACCTTGATCAGTTCCAACCTGTGGATTAGGATAATGTTGATTGTAGAACAGCCTATTGCCATTTGTGTTTTCGTAGGTCCCCGGATTCCCAAAGCGATAGACTAAATCTCCCCCTTTACCATAGGCACCGCCTACATGTCCGGAGGCTTCTTCATTTGTTGTACTGTGATCTATGACCCAGACTTCCGAGTAGAAATTCACACTAATGAAGATTACATCATTAATTTCGTCATATGCAATAGCATTTGCATGCATTAGATCGCCCTGGGCCTGGGGCCATCCTCCATTTTTTGGGATATAATTCAAATCTATAAGTTCCGGGTGTTGAGAAACGACTCCATAGTTTGATTTCGCAGGGTCATGATCCTGAATCAGATGGTCCCAGGCATGCCATTCCCAAATGATTTCATTTGTACTGGGATTTACTTCAATTACAGCTTCGGGGTATATATTGGAATTGAGCATAAACCCAGCTTCTAAAGCTTCTTCTTCTAATTTTCTTTCCCAAACCAGGGCAATTATATTCCCGTTGGGCAGAAATTCAGCATCGTGATGGGTTTCTGCCGCTTCTGAGGAGTAAATAAAGTCCCACAAAACCGAATTATCCGGGGCAATAATCTGAAGTCGCCCCCCCTTGCCTCCAAAACGGATCTGTGGATCATCTGATTCCAGGGAAGCAAGAATGTTTCCGTTAGGTAAGAGGAAAACATCATTGCCAATATTATTGCTGAGTTCCCATTCGTACTTTAACCGGGCTTCTTTGTCCATCAGGTAGGCCCGGTTTGCCGCGGCATCATTAACCAAAATATAGTGATCCTCAACAAGGTCCGGATTAAGGAATTCTACATTTCCCAAAGGAGTAAATTCATCCTCTATGGTGCCAGACTCCTCAGGATCATCTACAGGCTCTTCCTGGTATTCGGGAGCCTCTGAAGAGATGTCCCCGGTATCACTGGAACAGGCAAGGAAACTTACAGAAAGTAAAAGGTAAAAGAAGAGTAAAAGAACATTCTTTCTCATCGCCTGAAAAATAAAAGAAGTGCGGATCCTTTAATATAGGACCGGATCAGGACTGCCTGTCCATAAACAGGATCAGACGTTTAAGGTCTTCTTCTTTGCTTATATTAAGATTGTTGTCCTTTATAAACTCTTTCACTTCAGGACGCTTCTCAGGTTCGGTAAATTTCAGTAGTTTACTTTTCTTGGGCACCAATTCATCGATGCGGTCTACTCCCTTTTTCTGAACATAGTATTCCTCGAACTGACTAAACCGGCTTGGCGTGGCCTTTACAAAAGAATTCTGGGCTTTCTGCCCCTCCGTGAATTTCACAAGCGTACGCTTATAGAGGTCGAAATTTTCACCAGCCACCAATTGGGTAAGATATCCGTTAAGCGTTCGGTCATTTTTATCAATAAAAGTTTTGAAGCTCATCGGATTCCCACCTACCTTGAGGATAATGTTCTTGTCACGTCCCAAACCGCGAATACCCTGCTGCGTCTTGGTTTCCTTTATCTCAACTTCCTCATTAAGGGCATTGTAGCGGTAAAAAATGGATCCCACCTTTTCATTTCGGTAAAAAAGTTCTGCCGGCTGGAATTCATTGGCTGTGTATGGCGAACCCTGAAAGTTTTCCCATTCTATGCTGCGTTTCTGATATGCATCGTTCACAGGCCCGAGCAATGTTGCAATTTGTCCGGAAGTAGCTCCCTGTGCTGCACCACCAGCTGACATGTTTGTGGCCACCTGACCGGTATACTGTCCGAAAGAAGCTCCGCTGACTAAAATAAATACTGTAAGCGCAAAAAATTGTTTCATCTCAATTTAAATTTTTCCAAAAATACACATTATTTAAGGGCTGCAATATCCTTTATAAAATTATTAGGACTTAGCCGATATAGCAGTGGGCTATTGTCATTTACACCAGCCAGTAACCAGTGTGTAGTGCCTTCTGAGAATGTCGCAAGGGATTTTATATTCCCTCTGAGGTACAGGCCAGACTGCATATGAGGCATTACACGGTAGGTCCCGTCACCTTTTGAAAGCAATACCTTTCCTGAAATGCCATCCAGACGGGGAGTCTCAACTTCTGTCTCATATATATTCCCTGCAAGGATAAGGTCCTCCCTGCCATCCCTATCAAGGTCTCTGGCAACTACATCGAATAAAGGTGTTATCTGTGCTTCTTCAGGTAATGGCACGGCATCAAATTTTCCATCTCCCTTGTTCAGTAACAGATAGGATGAAAAACTGTTGATTTCCCTTTCGTAGCTTTCCTGAAGGGAGCTGCCATATACCTCTTCCAGGCTGGCACTGGCAAATTCACTGTAGCTGGGGAATTTTTCTGCAATAAAAGGCATTTGCTGGGATGAACATTCCCGCCCCCGCACAGGGACATATTTCCCCTGATATTTTTTGCTTAATACAATATCAGGGGTCCCGTTATCATCGAAATCTGTGGTGAAGATCTTAAAAGGTTTCTCCGGGCTGGCATTGAATTTAATATTGTGGCCTGCGTTCCCTACTACATAATCTGGCTGCCCATCCCCATTGGCATCGGTTTCGTGGACAGAAAACCACCAGCCTCGCAGGGACACTCCAAAAGTGGCGGAATCCATTAATGAGAATCCGCTGGAGGTATTGCGGAAGAAACCAACACCGGTCCATTCTCCTACCGCCAATAAATCAGGCAACCCATCCGCATCAAAATCCGTAACCAGCAAGCTATTAACAATGCCAAATTCTGTGAGGTCAGCTGCTTTTTCCTGTGTAACATCATAAAGGACGCCCTCCCTGTTCTCCAAAAGTACGGATGGGGCATGGCGGGGGTAGTTCCTGGCCAGAATCCGGTTTCCTACCACTAGGTCTGCATCCCCGTCCTGGTCGTAGTCGATTGTGGTAACCGACTTTCCGCTGTAGGGTTTGCCTGCGGGTAACGCATTGGTATCCCGGGTGAAATTCCCGTTCCCGTCATTGCGGTAAATCCGATCGTGATAAAGGGAGGATCCCTGCTCAAATTCATTACCACCACTGACTACATAAAGGTCCAGATCGCCATCCGAATCCAGGTCAAAGAACACGGATTCCATATCCTCATAGGCCCTGTCCGTTTTAAAGGAAGGTAGTTGGACGGTCTCAAAACCCTCTTGCTTTTTCAGCAATAGGGTTCCAGACTGCCCGGACGCCCCGCCCATGTAGATATCCTCTAACCATTATAAGGGTTTTCTTTATGTTCTGCAGTAATGCCAAGGGCCTCGGGGGGAACGGATCTGAATAAAGGTGCTTTCCGGACATTTGGGTTTTGGGTACTGCTTCCAGATCGGGAGAGCTTTAAGGTTTGATTCGCCACCAGGTCTTCAAGTAATTCGGATTCGCCATCGGGCCAGGTAATCCTAAGGCTATCTGCTTTGCCTGAACGGCCAAGACCGAAATGGGCCACAGGCTCATGCGCGGAGCGATACCCGCGAACCCTGCGTGGTTCGATGAACTGCCGGGTCTCACCGTGGTAAAGGGTAATCTTTGGCAGGTCTTCGGTGGTTATCCCTTCAACGGATACCTTCAGATAATTTCCCCTTCCCTGTTCCACGGATTGGTTTCTGTAGATAAAGGCATTTTCATCCATATTGTTGACTACCAGGTCCGGATCGCCATCGTTATCCAAATCGCCAATGGCGGCACCATTGCTGAAGGTCAGGTCCCCCAGCCCCCAGGTTGTGCCGTTCTCCTGAAATTGCAGGGCACCTTTATTTTCATAAAGGAGATTGGGTAATTTTTCGGAAGGCATGCTTTGATAGAGCTCGGTCTTAACAGATAATGGGACGTTATTCTTGTATTGCTGCCTAGCCCGGAATACCCGTTGTTGCAGATCGTTGTCAAGCGCATACCTGCGGTATCCATTGGTGACATAGACATCCTTATCGGAATCGAGATCAAAATCAGCCATCAGTACTGACCAGCTCCAGTCTGTACTGGCCATTCCGGTTTGTTGTGCAATATTGCTGAAGTGATTTTTCCCCTCATTGAGTTGCAGCGAATTATACATGTACTGGTAGTGAAACCCTGCCCTGCGGGTCAGATAATCAAAACGCGCTACATCCATGGACGCCATAAGTGTTTTGGACCTGTAGTGATCACTCGAAGCCATATCCAGTACAAAGATGTCCTGCAGGGCATCATTATTGATATCTGCAATGTCGATGCCCATCCCGTAATACGAGATCTGCTGCGTGTATTCCCCGATTTTATCCGAAAAAGTCCCGTCTCCCTGGTTTATGAAAAGAGCGTCGGGTAAGTAGTAATCGCTGGCCAGGTAAATATCCGGCCATCCATCCTCGTTAATATCACTGACGGAAAGCCCCAGCCCAAAAATGGGCCGCTGTATGCCTGCTTCCCTGCTGACATCAGTATAAATACCACGATCGTTGCGATACAGGTGGGAACTGTTAAAGTAAGGGGCCTCTGGATTTTGTTCGATCAATCTTTTGAGAAGGATAGGATCAGCCCCGTAATATTCGTTAACATTCATTACCAGACAATCAAGATCCCCATCCCACCATGTCCCCTTTGTTGATATATAGCTTATTGGGAACCTGGTTTCCGCAAAAGAAAATATCAAGTAACCCATCATTGTTCAAATCGGCCACTCCGGTCCCTGCCCCATTGTAGAAATAATCGAAATCGAAGAGGTTCTCCAGGGTGGAAAGATCTTCCTGCAAGCGGTTTTCAAAGTAAACCTGGCTTTGCTCCGGGAGCACTTTTGTGAACACGGGTTCATTGAATTCGGAAGTTTTACCTGCTTGCTCGGGATCCGTGTCAGGACTTTTCCTGCATCCGAGAATCAATAGTGATATGGATAACAGAGACGTAAATACGGAATATAAAAGTCTTTTCACGGGATTCCTGTTATTGTCAGAATTCATCATGAATGGTGCCCTTTTTTTCAGAGGATAAAGGTACTAAATTGACCGGGAAGGAGAGGAGGCGTATTTGTGCAAAATAAAAAGGCCCGGAGATTATCCGGGCCTTTTAATATAACATTGGTTATTTAGTAATTCAGAATACAGTAGTTGACTAACTCAACATCTACCGGAATAGGATCGCCGTAGGGTTCAGGAATTTCAAAAATAACGTTTCCAGTTGCCGCAGTTATAGTAAAGGATATTTCACTGTCGTAATCCCCTGATTGGAATTTAACAGAAATCACCTGGCTACCTGCAGGTACCGCAACAGTTTGGGTATCTTCGAAACCGTCTACAACGAAAACTTCGGTAACTGTGCCGTCGATATCGAAAAGCAAAGCTGCCCCGTTCCATCCATCTCCGTAAGCATCCCCCATCACAATCGTCCAGTCGCCTGGAGTAGGTGGTTGGGGAGGACATACTACAGTTGGAGTATACAGGAAAGGAGAACTGAAAAATGATCCTGTAAGGGTTCCGGTGTTATCGTCAAAGGAATACCGTCTTCCATCAGAGAGTACTAATTCAAACCGAACTTCAAATTGATCGCCTCCATCAACATCGGAGTCATTAAGCCCTAGAAATGACAACATTTCTGTTAGCGTAACCTCATAGTCGAATCTGGGGTAACCAACTTCTCCAATTTCGAAAGTCGAAGCATCAAGGGTTTCAAAAAGGGATTCATCCTTATCCAGGTCATTACCTCCTTCTTCTACAGTATTATCTCTAAAGCCGATATATACTTCGATGAACTCTACATTCTCACCTTCATTCTGGTCCTGAATTTCTAATTCAACTCCAAAAAAGGAATCCGACTGACCTATGGGAATTTCATCTGAAATAATGGTGACCGTCCGAAGAATGGCACCACGTGTTTCATTGTCCCGGATATCGTCAAAAACAGTATCACCTTCAGAACAGGAGTACAATACCAGTCCGATTGCTAGTGTAGTTATAATATGTTTGAGTCGCATATTTTTTGTTAGAATTAGAATTATTAGGCCGCTAAATAGTACTTACTTTAATATAACCATAAATTAATATCATCCGGTTTCTTGCTTCCCAGCAATCTGCCGGATGATATTTGTATTCCCATTACCTCATAATTGTATCGAGAGTAACTGGTAAATTATTGCTTGGTCAGAAGTACAGTAACATCTACACCGCCTCCACAATCGTCCGCTTCATCCTCACGGAATGTGATTGTAAAGCTGCTATCATCATCCTGATCATACACTCCTAAGTCAAGTTCACGAGGTGGCCCTAACGTAATTCCAGAGCTACACTGCAAACCAGATCCCTGACTGGCTGGAACATTAACTTGCTCACACACCAGATCAAAAGTGAATGTAGCTGGCCCGTTTCCTATAGCAAACTGAGGTAGATAAACTGCAGCAAATGAGCGCTGAGTTGAGGTTTCTCCAATACTGAGTTCCACAACGGTTCCATCACCCCATACAGTTCCGAATACACCACCAGTGACATCCGTAATAACGTATGTGCCAACGAACTGTTCTGCACCTACCGGACACACCACAGTGGGTGTATAAAGGAAAGGTGAACTGAAAAACGAACCAGTTAGTGTCCCTGTATTATCATCAAATGAGAATCGGCGACCATCATCAAGTACAAGTTCATATCGTACTTCGAATTGATCTCCTCCGAAGAGGTCATCTTCACTCGTTCCTGTGAAGCTCAACATATCAGACAAAGAAAGCTCATAATTGAACCTCGGGTAACCAAATTCTCCAATTTCAAAAGTAGAAGAATCTAAAGTCTCATAAAGAGTTTGAGCAACACTATTGTCAGGTGCTCCATCTTCTACCGTATTGTCACGGTATCCAACGTAGACCTCAACAAAATCAGCAGCATCATTATCGTCTGTCTGTACTTCAAATACTCCTGAGAATCCAGCATCGGCTACACCGATAGGAAGTTCATTTGAAATAAGTTCTACAGTCCTAATAACAGCTCCTCTTTGTTCCTGGTCTACGATATCATCAAAGACCGTTTCTCCTTCCGCACACCCCATTAGGATGAACAGGAAAGCTGCTACGACAAATTTTAATTTTCTATATACAGTCATCTCCTTAAAATATTAGTTAGCAGGGGGGAAAGTTGGACTTGCAGGCTGGGTATCCCAGAAAGCCTGCTCTGTTAGTGTTTCCTTCTGCGTAAGGTTCGGATTTGTAGTAACCTCGTTCTGAGGCAACAACCAGGTCCTGGGGAAGGGCCCTGGATTGGGCTCCCAGTTAGGGACCAACGTAGTCGGATAACCAGTCAAGCGGTAATAGGTCCATGCTTCTGCAGCTCCTCCGAAAAGGGCTATCCAGTATTGCTCAGCAAAGATGTTTTCCGCGTCATCGCCTGTGGCATTATTGAATTCAGCCA
The DNA here is from genome assembly GCA_037387145.1 of Robiginitalea sp. Classification (GTDB taxonomy): domain Bacteria; phylum Bacteroidota; class Bacteroidia; order Flavobacteriales; family Flavobacteriaceae; genus Robiginitalea. Next base: position 9,498 of record JARRLI010000015.1, read on the forward strand.
CTACATCAGCAACATAGGTTGTAACCTCTTCTGGTGTCGGCGCAAAATCCGGATCCGCGTTAGCATCTAAACTTCCAAAGGACTGAACCTTGGCAATGGATTTTTCCATTCCTGCTCTGAGGAAGTCAGCTTTCGCTGCAGCTGATTCTGTCATATAACCTGCCCAGAAATCCACGTAAGAAGACATTATTATAGGCTCAATACCGGCTCCTCCGCCTCCAAGGCCAAGACCGACATTTCCATAACTACTATCATCGAAAAGCCCGCCAGCAGGATAGACCCCTACCGCTACCCTGAGGAAGTTGTCGGGAGGTGTACCTTCATCGTTACCGTGGGTACGCCCCCAGTAACCGTTAGGTACTGAACAATAGGTGTATCCACCGTCAATAAAGTGCTGTGGTGGCTGTGCAAGAGAACAAGCAAGGGTTTCCTCGTTAGCCGGAGCATCTGCTCCTGGCGTGCTGGGCACCTGACGATAGAAATAATAGCGAATACGGGGATCACCCAGGTTCAGCATCGTCTCCATCAACCAGTTGGACTGGTAGATATTTGCTCCGGAAGGTGTATAATCCGCAGCATAGTCAGGGTGCCTGTTATCTGGCTGTAATTCGCTGGTTCCATACCTGAACACGAAATCATCTTCGGGAGCTGAAATGTAATTACCACCGCTCAAGATCCCGTTAAACCTGGAAACATCTCCGGTCGTGTAAGCCACCTTCATACGGATTGTGTTAATGAGCTTAATCCATTGATCAGGATCTTCATCATAATAAAGATCTGTAACTCCCGTAGTATTTGGATTACCAGCTAAGGCATTTTCCGCTTCCTGAAGAAGCAACAAGGCGGCATCGTAGACTGCCGAGCCACCGTCAAGCTCAGGTGCAGGGAATTCACCGGGCTGTCCGGCTTGACTGAAAGCTGCCACACCCAGTTGGTCTACCAGAAGAATCAGGCTATGAGCATACAGGGTCTTGGCAACTCCGATATGGAAATTTAAATCACCTGTTCCGTCATCCTGGTTAACAAGGTTCTGAAGATCGGGCAGAATGTTAGAATAGGTTCTGACCCAATTTCCATTCATTGTGGTACCTGGATAATTGTTGAAATAATCCCGGCCGAACATATAGTCGATCCTTGTGACTTCCGCTGACCGATCATTAAATACGATCATGTTGGTTGCGTAGTTCAACTGAATCTGGTTCAACAACAGGTTCGGATCCGCCTGATCATCTGCCAGGGCGTTAGGACTAGTTTGCAAGTCCAGGTCGGTCGTTTCGCAGGAATTAAGCAAAGCTCCCGCGATAAAGACAATCGTAATATATTTTATAAAACTTTTCATAATTACTATATCATTAACAATTTTTATTAGAAGGACGCTTTGATACTGATTCCATAGCGACGAGAACTTGGACCGTTGATAAAGTCAAATCCTCGACCGTTACCGATACCTACACCCTGAACGTTCGGGTCAAAATTGGCCCCGTCAGGCATATTGTAGGCGTCATACCACAGGTTGAAGCCCTGAGCAGTTACGCTCAATGAACCAAATGGTGTTTTATCCAGGAACTTGCTTGGGAAAGTATACCCAAGTGAAAGCTCTTGCAGACGAATCACAGAAGCATCGTAGATACGCGTCTCTGTAGGTCCGAATAACAGGTTGCTAAAGAAATACGTTGAGTTGTTGATCTGCTTGGTATTAGGTTCTCCTGTAGTTTGATTAACTCCTGGAAGAATATATGTATTCAAACGATCAGCAGTTTCAACTATCAGACCACGACCCAAGAGCACTGCAACTGTACTTGACAGCATGTCACCACCTTTGATATGGTTGATCTGGAAGTTGAGGTTCCAGTTCTTGTACCGCAGGGAGTTGATGAAGTTCATGGAATAATCCGGAACTGCATCCCCAATGATCGGAACATTTCCATCGTCATCCTGTTCTGAAACTACATAGTTACCACCGTCATTCACAAGGAAATTCCCATTTTCATCTCGATCGATACGCGTACCGACTATTGCTCCAAGAGATTCTCCCTCAACAGCTGCGTTTGATCCGCGGAAGAGTCCTCCACCTGAAGCCAAACTACCGGCATATGCAATGAAATCCTGCTCTTGTTCGGTGACTTCTTCCGAGTTAGTAAAGAAGTTCACACGAGAATTCCAGCTAAAGTTTTCACTGCGGAAGATGTCAATCCCCAGGTCAGCTTCAAAACCTTTGTTTTGGATTTCACCAATATTACTCTGCGTAGAGCTGAATCCAGTGGATGGAGACAATGGCTCTGTAACGATAAGGTCGTTGGTAACCCTGTTAAAGTAAGTAGCCTCAAATTGAATCCTGCTATCCCAGAAGCGTGCTTCCATACCAGCTTCATACTCCTCCAGAAGTTCAGGTTTCAGATCTGGATTTGCCCGGAAGTTACTAACCGTGTTTACGGTAAGTGGTGCTCCCGAGAATGGATCGGTGAAGACCTGTGTGGACTGACCTACTGTATTTACAGTTGGGTATCCGGTTGGAAAGGTAGCTGAAGTACCGTAACTGGCACGGAACTTCAGGTAGTTCATACCGATAGCGTCATTCCAAGTCCCGTCAAATGCGTTGATCGGAAGGAAGGAGACACTCACCCCTGGATAAGTCTTACTGTTATTTTCCGTTGTCAGGTTAGAAACCCAGTCAGTACGGGCAGAGACATTCAGGAAGATGAAATCGTCAAAATCCAACGTGGCCTGTCCGAGTATCCCAACAATATTACGTTTTTGGGAAAATTGGATCGGCGTCTGGTTTTCGAAGTTGAAGTGTCGCTTAACTCCGAATACAATCTGACCGGTACTGTTTACCCCGCTCCGATCGTAAAAATCCTGACGAGAAGTTGCGCCAATGGTAAAGGTCATTCCCAGTTTCTCTGAGATATCATAATTACCATTAAGGGCTAAGAAATGATCCCAGATGGTATTGTTGTTATCATATGTCTGGTAGAATCCGAAGATAGCCTGGTTGAATTCAACCCCACCTTTGTTAGATCCGTTGATGTTCCGCTCGTTGTAGAAATCAAGACCCGATCTCCATGTAACGTTGAGGTTATCATTCAGATCATAGGTAAGGGACGCCGTCCAGTTAATACGGTTCGTAAGCTGCTTGTAAGTTACGTTCTTGGCGGTCCATCGAGGGTTGATGATATCGTTACCATTCCTGTAGTAGACACTGGACTGGTCAATAGGGTTTTCGAAAGGAAGCCCCATCAGGTCCACGGAACGCGGTGTGAATAATACGTTACCGTATACGGAAAGACCATCAGTACCATTACCCCTGGAAGACGCAATCGGCGGCGTACGGTAATCGGTACGAGAGTAGTTGGCCGTGGCCTGTACCGAGAAACGATTGCTTAATTGTGAACGCCCTCCAATTGAGATGTTGAAACGATTCAGGGAGTTGCCTGGTGTAAATCCTTTATCATCCAGGTACCCAACGTTAACATTAAAGTTTGTATTTCCGTCCTGAGTGCTTCCGGCAATGTTCACGTTGGTGTTGGAAACAAATCCTGGACGGAAGAAGTTCTCTACTGAATTATAGGGTTTCCAGGGATAGCGTGCACCCTGAAGCTCCGGGAATGCATCCCGGGTCTTCCCAACAGAAGTAGTTGAGTACGGGTGTTCCAGAGTTCCATTGTCATCTATAGCTGATTGAGCACCCCATCCGGCTACACCATCCCGGTCGAAACTTGGTCCCCAGTTAGAGAAGAACCAACCAAATGACTGGTCGAATCCGTTACCATATTCATCCTGGTAATCCGGAATAGACGCCATCTCGTTAGTAAAGAATGACTGTTGAACGGTTATCTCAGTTTTCTTGGCTCCGGAACTTCCGCCTCCTGCTTTGGTAGTAATAAGGATAACACCGTTTTTACCAAGCGTACCATATAGTGTGGCAGCTGCCAGACCTTTCAGTACCTCAATACTTTCAATGTTGTTGGGGTCAAGGTCAAGGAAACGTGAAGAACCAGTGTTACCTGAGATAAAGCTGCCCTGTTGGTTCGTATCGTTACTGAATGGAACTCCATCAACAACGAAAAGCGCCTGGTTACTTCCGCTGAAGGAGCTGAGACCACGCACCGTTACGTTCGTACCAGAACCGGACATACCTCCTGCGGCAGTAATCTGCACACCGGCGGCTTTACCGGAAAGTACCCGGGCCACATCACCTTCTGCCCGTTGTTCCAGGGCATCTGCTCCGACTGAAGTAACAGCATAACCAAGAGCTTTTTTCTCCCTCTTGATACCTTGGGCTGTAACAACTACTTCTTCCAGGGACTGTGCATCCTCGACCATTTGGACATTGATTACGTCACCCGCACCAACTGTCACTCGTTCGTCCTTCTGCCCGATATACGAGAAGAGGAGTACCTGCCCAGGGGCTACCTGGATAGAGTAGTTACCGTCGAAGTCGGTTTGGGTACCTGTTGTGGTGCCCTCAACAACAATGTTAACTCCAGGCAAAGGGAGGCCATCCTGGTCGGTGACCGTACCTGAAATCGCCTTTTCTTGTGCAAAGGAAATCTGCACAACAAACGCCAGTAACAGCGTCAAGATTCCATTCAATTTTGTTCTCATTGTTTAATTATTTGAATTAGCTAAGTGCGAAAATCTTAATTTCATGTTAATAATCCAAACTTATTTTAATAAAACTTTAAGCAGGCCTGTGTTAATTAGGCCTATTTTTCTGTCGTGTCTTAATTTTACCAAATCTGTAAAGCTGTTGCTTCTTTGTTGCATAGTATTCATTTTTAGCTTGTAAGGTCAATGGATTATGTCAGCAAATAGGGATATTTCGAATTGATCAAATCAATAAAAGGCTTATAAACAAAATGATGTAATTTTTAATAAAGCAAAATAAAAATGGTACTATTCCGTCCATTCAATGTTTTGAGCATATATATATATAAGGTATATTCAGGAAGAGCCTTATGCTGTATTCTTACCCTGCATCAGCATCTATAGACAGATATTATTACAGAGGCAGGGATTGTGAAGGCTAAGGTCAGCCCGGCTTGACTTCCGCGCATGCTGACAATGATGTGGTCGTTTAATCTGCCCTCTCTAAAATCACAAAAAATTAATTAAGAGCGATTTGAATTGTAGGGAAATATTGCTACATTTGCCGACCCTTAAACAGGGCTTGATTTTTATTTGACAGTTTATGCCAACAATTTCACAATTAGTACGAAAAGGAAGGGCCACAATTACCAAGAAGAGTAAATCGGCTGCTTTGGATTCGTGTCCTCAACGAAGGGGAGTGTGTACCCGGGTGTATACAACTACACCAAAAAAACCAAATTCCGCTATGCGGAAAGTGGCAAGGGTACGGCTTACCAATGGGAAAGAGGTGAATGCCTACATCCCGGGAGAAGGACATAACCTCCAGGAGCACTCGATAGTATTGGTACGAGGCGGAAGGGTGAAAGATTTGCCGGGTGTTCGATACCACATCGTTCGCGGAGCGCTGGATACGGCTGGTGTAGCCGGAAGAGCGCAACGCAGATCCAAATATGGAGCAAAGCGCCCGAAAAAATAGATTCACTAGTTAAGCTGCAGCAATGAGAAAAAGACAGGCAAAAAGACGTCCCTAGTAGAACAGAAAAAAACAGACGAGGAAAAATCGGCACTGGAACTTTGGAAAGAAGCGCTTTCCAATGTGATGCCCCATGTTGAGGTGCGGAGCCGCCGTGTTGGAGGAGCTACTTTTCAGATCCCCATGCAGATCCGCCCGGATCGCAAGATATCCACCGCTATGAAATGGCTTATTTCATTTGCGCGTAAACGCAATGAAAAGTCGATGGCACAAAAACTGGCTGCCGAAATTCTGGCAGCAGCCAAAGAAGAGGGTGCAGCCGTTAAGAAACGGGTGGATACCCATAAAATGGCTGAGGCAAACAAAGCATTTTCTCACTTCAGATTCTAAAAGAAATGGCGAGAGATTTATCATATACAAGGAATATTGGGATTGCGGCACATATCGATGCCGGTAAGACCACCACAACGGAACGGGTGCTCTTCTACACGGGCGTAAGCCACAAGATTGGAGAGGTTCACGATGGTGCGGCAACCATGGACTGGATGGAGCAGGAGCAGGAGCGTGGGATAACCATTACCTCCGCTGCAACCACCTGTACCTGGCAATTCCCGCTGAATAACGGGCAGCCGACAGATAAAACCAAGCCGTATCACTTCAATATTATTGATACTCCCGGCCACGTGGATTTCACTGTGGAGGTGAACCGTTCACTTCGAGTCCTTGACGGGCTTGTCTTCCTGTTCAGTGCTGTTGATGGTGTAGAGCCACAGTCGGAGACTAACTGGAGACTGGCAGACAATTACAAGGTCCCGCGCATGGGGTTTGTCAATAAAATGGACCGGCAGGGTTCCAATTTTCTCGGAGTTTGTCAGCAAGTGCGGGAAATGCTCAAGTCCAATGCAGTTCCAATTGTACTTCCCATAGGGGAAGAGGCTGATTTCAGGGGCATTGTTGACCTGGTCAAGAACCGGGCCATCGTCTGGCATGAAGACGATATGGGATCTACCTTTGATATAGTGGACATCCCTGCTGAAATGGAGGATGAGGTAAGACAATATCGTGCAGAGCTCATTGAGGCAGTTGCTGAATACGATGAAAACCTGATGGAGAAGTTCTTTGAGGACGAGAATTCCATCACTGAAGAAGAAGTACACGCTGCGCTTAGGGCTGCTGTTATGGACATGAGTATCATTCCGATGATCTGTGGTTCCGCATTTAAAAATAAAGGAGTACAGTTTCTATTGGACTCTGTATGCCGTTACCTGCCTTCTCCTATGGACAAGGAGGCTATTGAGGGTGTGAATCCTGATAACGATGAGCCCGCCTTCCGCAAACCCGATCTGAAAGAGCCGTTTTCGGCCCTGGCATTCAAAATCGCCACGGATCCCTTTGTCGGCCGATTGGCTTTCTTCCGTTGCTATTCCGGAAAACTGGACGCCGGATCTTATGTGCTCAACACGCGTTCCGGCAATAAGGAGCGAATTTCACGGATCTACCAGATGCACTCCAATAAGCAAAATGCGATTGAATCTATTTCTGCGGGAGATATTGGTGCGGCAGTCGGATTCAAGGATATAAAGACGGGAGATACACTCTGCCACGAGAAACATCCGATTGTTCTGGAAAGCATGAATTTTCCTGATCCTGTGATCGGTATTGCCGTGGAACCCAAGACCAAGGCCGATGTCGATAAGCTCGGGATTGCGCTTTCAAAACTGGCGGAAGAAGACCCTACCTTCCAGGTAAAGACCGATGAAGCCAGTGGTCAGACCATCATCTCCGGAATGGGAGAACTTCACCTCGATATTATCGTGGACAGGCTCAGGCGTGAATTCAAGGTAGAGGTAAACCAGGGACAGCCCCAGGTTGAATATAAGGAAGCCATCACCAGTTCCAACAACCATCGCGAGGTTTACAAGAAACAAACCGGTGGCCGCGGTAAGTTCGCGGACATCATATTTACCATGGAACCTGCAGAAGAAGGCGCCCAGGGTCTTGAGTTCGTCAACGTAATCAAGGGAGGTAATATTCCAAAAGAATATGTTCCTTCTGTTGAGAAAGGATTCAAGCAAGCAATGCAGAACGGTCCTCTGGCTGGTTTCGAAATGGACAGCCTCAAAGTTACGCTCAAGGATGGTTCCTTCCACCCGGTGGATTCGGACTCACTTTCCTTTGAACTGGCTGCCAAGATCGGATACAAGGCTGCGGCTAAAAATTGCCGCCCGGTGCTTATGGAGCCCATAATGAAGCTTGAGGTTCTGACACCTGAGGAGAATATGGGTGACATCGTGGGAGACCTCAACCGACGCCGAGGTCAGGTTAATGATATGTCCGACAGGGCAGGATCCAAGGTGATCAAGGCAGATGTGCCCCTGTCTGAAATGTTCGGTTATGTAACCTCGCTGCGGACGCTTTCATCGGGCCGGGCGACTTCTACCATGGAGTTTTCACACTATGCGGAAACCCCTCAGAACATTGCAGAGGAAGTAATTAAAGCAACCAAAGGCGTAACCGCTTAATCAGTATAGAAATGAGTCAGAAAATCAGAATAAAGCTCAAGTCATACGATCATAATTTGGTGGACAAATCTGCCGAAAAGATTGTTAAAACGGTTAAGACAACCGGAGCGGTGGTTACGGGTCCGATACCCCTGCCTACGCACAAGAAGATTTTTACAGTGCTGCGCTCGCCTCACGTAAACAAAAAGTCGCGTGAGCAGTTCCAGCTTAGTTCATACAAACGACTGCTGGATATTTACAGCTCTTCTTCCAAAACGATTGATGCCCTGATGAAGCTCGAGCTTCCCAGTGGCGTGGAGGTAGAGATAAAGGTCTGACAGCAATGGGAGGGCAAGTTGCTTTCCCTGACATGTCCGGAGCTACGAGCGAAGGAAAAACGGAAACAAAAATATATTCGGGGTCGAATAATTTTTGGCCCTGTTTTTTTGTCACAACATTGAGAGTTTAAAATAGGATAAATAAAGAATGAGGAGAGAGATTCGGTTTTAAGGCGTTCATCTGGAAGGCCTGCAGAAAATCTAAAATCTCTGTTCTCGAGTTACATTAAATTTTAATACGTATGTCTGGGTTAATTGGAAAAAAAGTAGGCATGACCAGCATCTTTGACGAGAATGGGAAGAATATTCCCTGTACCGTTATCGAAGCCGGCCCATGTGTTGTTACCCAAGTCAGAACCGAAGAGGTAGACGGGTATAATGCCCTTCAACTCGGTTTCGATGACAAGGCAGAAAAGCGTGCCAACAAGGCTGAAAAAGGCCATTTTAAAAAGGCAGGTGCTTCTCCGAAGAAAAAAGTCATTGAGTTCCGCGAATTTGAAGGAGAGTATAAACTGGGAGATACCGTGGGAGTGGATCTCTTTAAGGAAGGTGAATTTGTTGATGTCGTGGGAACCTCCAAAGGAAAAGGTTTCCAGGGAGTTGTCAAGCGTCACGGTTTCGGCGGTGTCGGCCAGGCTACTCACGGCCAGCACAACCGTTTGAGGGCACCTGGTTCTATCGGAGCTGCCTCCTATCCTGCACGTGTCTTCAAGGGCATGAAAATGGCTGGTCAAATGGGATCAGAACGGGTTACGGTCCAAAACCTCCGTGTTTTGAAAGTACCTGGCACATCAGCGCCAGGGTACGCACAAGACCAAGGAGCGGAGTGAAATTGTGGGAAGTACCCGCAAGATCAAAAAGCAAAAAGGAACCGGTACAGCGCGTGCGGGGAGCATTAAATCTCCGATCTTCAGGGGAGGCGGTAGGATCTTTGGGCCACGGCCTAAGGATTACACCCAGAAGCTCAATAAAAACGTCAAGCGACTCGCCCGGAAATCGGCCCTGAGCATGAAGTCCAAGGAAAACGCCATTATGGTGATGGAGGACCTAAGTTTGGAGCAGCCTAAAACCAGGGAATTTATTGAGGTATTGAAGGCCCTTGGACTGGAAAACAAAAAGTCCCTCTTTGTGTTGGGTGATATAAATAATAACGTATATTTGTCGTCGCGCAATTTAGCAGGGTCTGAAGTCATAACTAATTCAGAATTAAGCACTTACAAGATAATGAACGCCAACAATGTGGTGTTTTTTGAAGGTGCTCTGGAAGGAATCGAATCCAACCTTAAGAAATAGGAAATCATGAGTGTGTTGATAAAACCGATCATTACCGAGAAAATGACCTCCGATAGTGAGTTGTACAACCGCTATGGTTTCGTCGTGGACCCATCGGCCAATAAGTTGCAGATCAAAGAGGCAGTGGAGACTGCCTACGGCGTATCTGTGACTGCCGTTCGCACCATGAATTATCGTCCCGAAAGGAGGACCCGCTTTACCAAAACGGGTATTCAGCACGGTAAGACTAATGCGTACAAGAAGGCCATTGTTGATGTGGAGGACGGCGATGTAATTGATTTTTACAGTAATCTATAAATAGACGGCATGTCAGTCAGAAAGTTAAAACCGATCACACCCGGCCAGCGCTTTAAAGTAGTGAATGGATTTGATGCCATAACTACCGACAAGCCTGAGAAAAAGTTGCTTAAGCCGCTGAAAAAATCAGGCGGACGAAACGGCCAGGGAAAGATGACCATGCGCTACAAAGGCGGTGGACATAAAAGGCGGTATCGTGTGATCGATTTCAAAAGAGATAAAGAGGGCGCTGCTGAGGTTAAATCCATTCAGTACGACCCTAACCGGTCTGCATTCATCGCATTGGTGGAATACAAGGACGGTGAAAAGAGATATATCATCGCACAAAACGGGTTGCAGGTGGGCAAATAAGTGCAATCGGGTTCGGGGTCTGCCCCTGAGATCGGTAATGCGCTGCCACTGTCAGACATTCCATTGGGTACGATCATTTCATGTATTGAATTGCGCCCCGGACAGGGAGCCGTAATGGCTCGAAGTGCCGGAACGTTTGCTCAGCTTATGGCTCGTGAAGGTAAGTATGCCACCATTAAATTGCCTTCAGGAGAGACACGAATGATCCTTGTGAATTGCCTGGCGACCATTGGAGCAGTTTCGAATTCTGACCACCAGCTGATTGTTTCCGGTAAGGCCGGTCGCAGCCGCTGGCTCGGAAGAAGGCCGCGGACCCGTCCAGTTGCCATGAATCCTGTAGATCACCCAATGGGTGGTGGAGAAGGTCGTGCATCCGGAGGGCATCCGAGATCCCGAAAAGGTATCCCGGCCAAAGGTTACAGGACGCGTTCCAGGACCAAGGACAGCAACCGATATATTATAGAACGCAGAAAGAAATAAAAGCAAAGACACATGGCACGTTCCCTAAAGAAAGGACCTTACGTTCATTACAGTCTTGAGAAGAAGGTTCAGCAAAACCTTGATTCTGGCAAGAAAAGCGTCATAAAGACCTGGTCCAGGGCCTCAATGATCACCCCTGATTTTGTGGGGCAGACTATCGCTGTCCATAATGGACGACAATTTGTACCGGTTTATGTAACCGAAAACATGGTTGGGCACAAATTGGGAGAATTTTCTCCCACCCGAACTTTCAGGGGACATGCCGGAGCGAAAAATAAAGGTAAAAAGTAAACGCTATGGGTGTTCGCAAAAGACAAATGGCTGAGAGGCTCAAGGAGGAAAAAAGTCAGTTGGTCTTCGCCAAACTGAACAACTGCCCGACCTCACCACGGAAGATGAGGCTGGTAGCCGACCTGGTACGCGGGGAGGATGTTGAAAAGGCTCTGGCGATCCTGAGGTTCAATACCAAGGAGGCTTCCCAGCGACTCGAAAAACTCCTGCTTTCGGCAATTGCCAACTGGCAGGCTAAGAACGAGGAGGCCGATATTGAGGAAGCAAAGCTCTTTATCAAGGAAATACGCGTGGATGGTGGTCGTATGCTTAAAAGGCTTCGTCCGGCACCACAGGGAAGGGCACATCGGATCCGGAAACGCTCCAACCATGTAACTCTGGTATTAGGAGCCAGAACTAACGCAGAAAGCTAGATCTAAAAAGAATATGGGACAGAAAACGAATCCAATAGGTAATCGTCTCGGGATCATCCGCGGCTGGGAGTCCAACTGGTATGGTGGAAATGACTACGGGGATAAGCTTGCGGAAGATGACAAGATCCGTAAATACATACACGCACGCCTTGCCAAGGCAAGTGTTTCACGGGTCATCATTGAAAGGACGCTTAAACTGATCACGGTGACCATTACCACAGCCCGCCCCGGGATAATTATTGGGAAAGGCGGACAGGAAGTCGATAAACTGAAAGAAGAGTTGAAAAAGATCACCGATAAGGAAGTTCAGATCAACATCTTTGAAATCAAACGCCCCGAGATCGATGCCAATTTGGTAGCTGCCAGTATTGCCCGTCAGGTGGAGAGTCGTATCTCCTATCGCCGGGCCATCAAAATGGCCATTGCTGCCGCCATGCGGATGAATGCCGAGGGGATCAAAATTCAGATATCCGGAAGGTTGAACGGTGCTGAGATGGCGCGTTCCGAGTCCTTTAAGGATGGTCGAATCCCGTTATCGACATTCCGCGCTGATATCGATTACGCCCTGCACGAAGCACAAACCACCTATGGCCGTCTTGGTATCAAGGTCTGGATCATGAAGGGTGAAGTATACGGCAAACGTGAACTGAGCCCGCTGATCGGGATGAGTAAGGGCAGTGGAAAGTCAGGAAAGCGGGACGCTAAAAAACGTCGTAGAAAGTAATATAAAGAAGTCAACAGAAGATGTTACAGCCAAAAAGAACCAAGTTTCGGAAGGCCCAGAAGGGTCGAATGAAAGGCATTTCACAACGAGGCCATCAGCTTTCTAACGGAATGTTCGGTATCAAATCCCTGGATTCGAATTTTATTACGGCCCGGCAGATAGAAGCTGCCCGTATTGCGGCAACGCGTTATATGAAACGTCAGGGTCAATTGTGGATCAAGATCTTCCCGGACAAGCCTATCACCAAGAAACCTCTGGAGGTTCGTATGGGTAAAGGGAAAGGTAATCCAGAATACTGGGTATCGGTAGTTAAGCCCGGACGCGTGATGTTCGAGGTAGGTGGTGTGTCCAGGGAGGTAGCTCAGGAAGCCCTCCGTCTGGCAGCCCAGAAATTGCCGGTGAAGACAAAATTTATTGTGGCCAGGGATTACGATCCCTCTTAATAACAAAGGATCATGAAACAGGCAGAGATACAAGCTATGTCCAATGAGGAACTGACGGAGAAAATGGATGACTTCAAAAAGCAGTACGCAGACCTCAAGATGGCACACGCGGTTACTCCACTGGAGAATCCGTTGCAGTTGAGAAAAGCAAGAAGAGATGTAGCCCGGTTGGCAACTGAATTAACGAAAAGGGAAAACCAATAATTGGTGTTGCTTTATGGAAAACAGGAATTTAAGAAAAGAACGAATAGGTGTTGTGACCAGCAACAGGATGGAAAAATCCATCGTGGTTTCTGAAGTCAAGCGGGTAAAGCACCCTATGTACGGTAAATTCGTACTGCGGACTAAGAAATATGTTGCACACGACGAAACCAATGATTGCAAAATCGGGGATACCGTGAAGATCATGGAGACCCGGCCTATGAGCAAAACCAAGTGTTGGAGATTGGTAGAAATCCTTGAAAGAGCCAAATAATCATGGTACAACAAGAATCCAGATTAAAAGTAGCAGACAATACCGGGGCAAAGGAAGTTTTGACTATCCGGGTACTGGGAGGAACCAAAAGGCGGTACGCTTCCCTGGGAGATAAGATTGTGGTAAGCGTAAAGGAAGCCACGCCAAACGGGGCGATCAAAAAAGGGGCTGTTTCTACGGCTGTGGTAGTTCGCACCAAAAAAGAGGTACGCCGGCCGGATGGATCCTATATCCGTTTTGACGACAACGCATGTGTACTGCTCAACCCAACGGGTGAGATGCGTGGTACCAGGGTCTTTGGACCCGTAGCACGTGAACTGCGTGATAAACAATTTATGAAAATCGTTTCCTTGGCTCCCGAGGTACTATAAAGATAAGAGCAATGAAAATTCGGATAAAATCAGGAGATACCGTTCGTGTGATTGCTGGCGACCACAAGGGAAGCGAGGGCAAGGTTTTGCGTATCATCCGCGATAAGAACAAAGCGGTCGTGGAAGGGGTCAACACTGTCAAGAAACACGAAAAACCCAGCGCTCAGAATCCTCAGGGAGGAATTGTGGAGAAGGAAGCCCCGATCCATGTTTCCAACCTTTCGCTGATCGACCCGAAGTCAGGTGAGACTACCCGGATCGGATATGAAGTTCGGGAAGGAAAGAAAGTGCGGGTTTCGAAAAAATCCAATGAAGTTATTTAGTCATGTCGTACCTACCTAGATTGAAGAAAGATTACAGAGAGCGCGTTGTAGACGCCTTGATGCAAGAGTTTAGCTACCAGAACGTAATGCAGGTACCCAGACTCGAGAAAATAGTATTGAGCCGTGGAGTGGGAGCCGCTGTAGCTGATAAAAAGCTTATCGACCACGCTGTGGACGAATTGACCATGATCTCAGGCCAGAAAGCGGTGTCAACCCTTTCCAAAAAAGACGTTTCTGCCTTTAAGCTCCGAAAGGGCATGCCTATTGGAGCCAAAGTAACCCTGAGAGGAGAACGTATGTATGAATTCATGGACCGCCTGGTGACATCAGCCCTTCCAAGGGTACGGGATTTCCAGGGGATCAGGGCAAGTGGTTTTGACGGCCGGGGGAATTATAACCTTGGAATTACCGAACAGATCATTTTTCCTGAGATAAATATTGACAAGATCAACAGAATCAACGGTATGGACATCACGTTTGTGACTTCCGCCAATACGGACCAGGAAGCAAAGTCACTGTTGAGCGAAATGGGTTTACCCTTTAAAAAGAATTAGTATGGCTAAGGAATCAATGAAAGCCCGTGAGCGGAAAAGAGCAAAACTGGCAGCAAAATACGCCGAGAAACGCAAGGCTCTGAAGGCCGCCGGTGATTATGAGGCATTGCAAAAATTGCCAAGGAATGCTTCCCCTGTGCGTCAGCACAACCGGTGCAAGCTAACGGGGCGTCCGAAAGGGTACATGCGGACCTTTGGTCTTTCCAGGGTGATGTTCAGGGAGATGGCCAATAAGGGTTTGATCCCCGGTGTGAAAAAAGCAAGTTGGTAATTTCTTAAATACAGTAACAAAATGTTGACAGATCCAATCGCAGATTATTTAACCCGACTCCGCAATGCCAGCAGGGCAGGCCACCGGGTAGTGGAAATTCCAGCTTCCAACCTGAAAAAAGAGGTTACCAAGATACTGTTTGATCAGGGATACATCCTCAGCTATAAGTTCGAGGAAAACGGGCCTCAGGCCTCCATCAAAATAGCGCTGAAGTACGACCCTGTTACAAAAGAACCCGTTATACGGAAAATACAACGGGTCAGCAAGCCAGGACTGCGAAAGTATTCTAACTCTCAGGAGTTGCCCAGGATATTGAATGGGCTGGGTATTGCCATCGTATCGACCTCTCACGGTGTTATGACCGGAAAGCAGGCAAAAAGAGATAATGTGGGCGGAGAAGTTCTCTGCTACGTGTATTAGAAGAATTATAAAGCATCAGCAGCATGTCTAGAATAGGTAATAATCCAATCGCCATCCCTGAAGGAGCCACCGTAGAGGTTGCAGATAATCTGATTACGGTAAAAGGTAAACTGGGAGAGCTTCGTCAGGAATATTCTGATGTGGAAGTATCTGTGGCCGATGGACAGGTAATAGTAAAGCGGCATTCTGAGAACAAGTCCCATAAGGCCAAGCATGGACTATACCGATCCCTGATTGCCAATATGATCCTGGGTGTTACCCAGGGTTGGACCAAGGAACTGGAATTGGTCGGGGTAGGATACCGCGCTAACAACCAGGGTCAAAAACTGGATCTTGCATTGGGAATGTCCCATAATATTGTGATAGAAATCGCTCCGGAGGTTAAAATAGAAACGATCTCTGAGAAAGGGAAAAACCCCATTATTAAACTGACCTCATATGACAAGCAGTTGGTGGGTCAGGTCGCAGCGAAGATTCGTTCTTTCCGCAAGCCTGAGCCTTACAAGGGTAAGGGAGTCAAGTTTGTAGGGGAGCAAATTAGAAGAAAAGCAGGTAAATCAGCGTAATTAAAGGAATCATGGGACTAACCAAGTCTGAAAGAAGAAACAGGATCAGAAGACGAATCCGAAAACACTCCTTCGGAACACCGGAGCGGCCTCGTCTTTCTGTATTTCGAAGTAATAAAGAGATTTACGCCCAGATCATCGATGATACTAGCGGAAAAACACTCGCCTCTGCTTCCTCTCGTGATAAGGAGCTGAAGGATGCCAAGGGGACTAAATCCGAAATGGCTGCCGAAGTTGGCAAAGCCCTGGCGAAAAAGGCCCTGGACTCCGGAGTGGAGTCTGTTGCCTTTGACAGGGGTGGCTATCTGTATCATGGAAGAATAAAATCGCTGGCGGAAGGTGCCAGGGAAGGCGGATTAAAATTTTAATAGGAGTTATGTACGGGAAATACAAAAATGTGGAACTGGTTAAGCCAGGAGGGCTTGAACTAAAGGACCGTCTGGTGGGTGTTCAACGGGTTACCAAGGTAACCAAAGGAGGCCGCGCGTTTGGCTTCTCCGCCATAGTTGTGGTTGGAGATGAAAACGGCGTAGTCGGTCATGGCCTTGGAAAATCAAAGGAAGTGGCAACGGCCATTGCAAAAGCTGTGGAGGATGCTAAAAAGAACCTCGTTCGGATTCCTTTGATCAAAGGGACTGTTCCGCATGAGCAAAAGGGTAAATACGGAGGAGCCCGGGTGTATATACAGCCCGCTTCTCACGGTACTGGTGTTATCGCAGGTGGTGCGGTACGGGCCGTGCTGGAGTCAGTAGGGGTACAGGATGTACTTTCTAAGTCCCAGGGATCTTCCAACCCGCACAATGTTGTGAAGGCTACATTTGATGCCCTCCTGCAACTCAGGGATGCACAAACTGTGGCAAAACAACGGGGTATTTCCCTGGATAAAGTCTTCAACGGATAAGGAAAGCAAACAGGACCATGGCAAAAATTTTAGTAAAGCAGGTAAGAAGCAGCATTAAGCGGCCCCAGGATCAGAAAAGGACCCTGAAGGCTTTGGGCCTGCATGGAATAGGACAACAGGTAGAACACCAGCGTACACCGAGTATTCTGGGAATGATCACGAAAGTTCAACATTTGGTTTCTACGCAAGAAGCTTAAAATTCAGGTAGTATGGATTTATCGAATTTAAAACCGGCAAAAGGCGCTGTTCACAAAGCGGGTAAGACCGTTGGACGCGGACAAGGGTCCGGTAAAGGGGGTACAGCTACCCGGGGTCACAAAGGTGCCAAGTCCCGATCGGGATACTCTAAGAAAATTGGATTTGAAGGAGGTCAGATGCCCCTGCAGCGCAGGGTTCCCAAATTCGGTTTCACCAATATAAACCGAAAGGAATACCGCGGGATCAACCTGGATACCCTTCAGGGCCTGGTAGACGGTGGAGCTGTAAAAAAAGAGCTCACCCTGGAACAAATGGTTGACATGCGCCTGGCCCACAAGAACGACCTTGTTAAGATAATGGGTAGGGGAGAGTTAAAGGCCCCTTTGAAAATAACGGCACATAAATTTACAGCCAGTGCAAAAGCAGCTATTGAGGCTGCCGGTGGCGAAGCCATAGCAGTGTAAGCGCAAGCTTTATGAAGAAATTTATTGAGATCATAACAAACATTTGGAAGATCGATGAGCTGAAATCCCGCATCATCGTAACCCTCGGGTTACTGCTGGTATATCGGTTCGGGGCTCAGGTGGTCCTGCCTGGTATTGATACGGGCCAGCTTGCCGAACTTTCGTCAAATACAGAGCAGGGAATCCTGGGGATCCTCAATGCGTTTACCGGTGGGGCATTTGCCAATGCTTCAGTATTCGCACTGGGAATTATGCCCTATATATCCGCTTCTATTGTTGTTCAGTTGATGGGTATCGCAATTCCCTATCTGCAAAAACTCGATAAGGAAGGGGAAAGCGGGCGCAAGACAAAAACCCAGATTACACGCTGGCTTACCATCGCGATCTGTATCGTGCAGGCGCCGGCCTACCTGTATAGCCTGGGTGCTTTGGGTGTGCCTGACAGCGCTTTCCTTCTTGGAAAGGGATTGAATTTCGTTATTCCTTCCGTGATCATTTTGGTAACCGGGTGTGTGTTTGCAATGTGGCTTGGTGAAAAGATCACCGACAAGGGGATCGGAAACGGGATCTCACTCCTCATTATGATCGGGATTATTGCCACCCTGCCTCAGGCATTTGTTCAGGAGGCGGCATCCCGACTGAACGGGAATGGCGGCCCGATGCTTATCCTGGTGGAGGTTATACTTTGGTTTGTAGTGATCCTGGCAAGTGTACTACTGGTCATGGCCATACGCCGGGTTCCCGTACAGTATGCACGTCGAACTGCATCTGGCGGATATGAGAAAAACATTATGGGCTCCCGTCAATACATCCCATTGAAGCTCAATGCTTCTGGGGTGATGCCTATTATCTTTGCCCAGGCGATCATGTTTGCGCCGGGGCTGTTGGGCCGGACCTTTAACAGCACAGCTGTAGGGCAGTGGATGGAAGTACAATTTCAGGATATTTTTGGCCTGGCCTACAATATCCTTTTTGGGGTACTGATCATCATCTTTACCTACTTCTACACCGCTATTACGGTCCCTACCAATAAAATGGCAGATGATCTCAAGCGGAGTGGTGGCTTTATTCCAGGCATTCGTCCTGGTAAGGAAACAGCAGATTTCCTGGACAAGGTGATGTCGCACATAACGCTTCCCGGATCAGTATTCCTTGCCATCCTGGCCGTTTTCCCGGCCATAGTGGTTAAGTTGATCAATATACAAGCGAGCTGGGCATTGTTCTATGGAGGAACCTCATTGCTGATTATGGTAGGGGTAGCTATTGACACGGTGCAACAGGTAAATGCCTATTTGCTCAACCGCCATTACGACGGTCTTATGAAAGCAGGTAAGAATAGAAAAGTAGCATAATCGAATGGCCAAACAAGCACCTATAGAACAGGATGGAACTATCATTGAGGCACTTTCCAACGCCATGTTTAGGGTGGAGCTGGAAAACGGGCACGTAGTAACTGCCCATATCTCAGGAAAAATGCGGATGCACTACATCAAGTTGCTTCCTGGGGATAGGGTAAAGCTGGAAATGAGCCCATATGATTTGACCAAAGCCAGAATAACATACAGATACTAAGAAACCGGATACTATGAAAGTTAGAGCATCCATAAAGAAAAGAAGTGCAGATTGCAAGATCGTTCGACGCAAGGGACGGTTGTACGTGATCAATAAAAAGAATCCTAGATTT
>JARRLI010000015.1:28445-32184 GCA_037387145.1 Robiginitalea sp.
TAATGCCAAGGTGAGTGAAGATACCAAGGTTTCCGAGTGGAATGATGATGAAATCGGACGGATCCGGGAAGCAGTATCTGCCTATACGATTGAGGGAGAACTTCGCTCGGAGACGCAGTTGAACATCAAGCGACTGATGGATATCGGGTGTTACCGGGGTATTCGTCACAGAGTTGGCCTTCCACTGAGGGGTCAGCGGACCAAAAATAACTCGCGTACCCGTAAAGGAAAGCGTAAGACGGTAGCTAACAAGAAAAAAGCCACTAAATAATAAGCATTGAAGGCCAGGGAAGTGTTTTTCCAAAACAATCCCTTAACCGTCACGGAGATTTAAAGCGATATGGCAAAAACAGGAGCAAAAACATCAAAAACTACCAAAAAGCGGAAAGTGGTAGTGGAATCTTCCGGGGAAGCGCACATCACGGCTTCCTTCAACAATATCATAATTTCCCTTACCAATAAGAAGGGCGATGTGATTTCCTGGTCGTCAGCCGGGAAGATGGGATTTCGTGGTTCAAAAAAGAATACCCCTTATGCGGCACAAGTTGCAGCTGAGGAGTGTTCCAAAACGGCCCACGAAGCCGGACTTCGCAAGGTGAAGGTCTATGTCAAGGGCCCAGGTAATGGAAGGGAGTCCGCTATACGGACAATCCACAACACCGGGATCGAGGTGACCGAAATCATCGATGTGACTCCGCTGCCACACAACGGATGTCGTCCGCCTAAGCGCAGACGGGTTTAAGAACGAATAATTCAGATTTTTCACTGAAGGTGTCGTTACGGTAGAAGAAAAGTTATCCTCCCGGCATGCACGGGAATACCCGACGACGGGGTAAAAAATCAGAATACGCAATCCAGCTTCAGGAAAAACAAAAGGCCAAGTATACCTATGGTATTCTGGAGCGACAATTTCGCAATCTTTTTGAGAAAGCTACCCGAAGCAAAGGAGTAACCGGTGAAGTACTGTTACAATTTTGCGAAGCCCGCCTCGACAATGTAGTATACCGGTTTGGGATTGCACCCTCCCGGAGGGCTGCCCGTCAGTTGGTGGGCCACCGACATATCACGGTAAATGGGGAAGTAGTAAATATTCCTTCTTATTCTTTAAAACCAGGTGACGTCGTGGGAGTACGCGAAAAGTCTAAATCCCTGCAGGTCATCGAGGATTCTCTGTCGGCTAACAGCAGTGTCTATGAGTGGATCAGTTGGAATTCAGAAAAGAAAGAAGGCACTTTCGTAGCTATTCCAGAGCGGATCCAGATCCCGGAGAACATTAAGGAACAGCTGATTGTCGAGTTATACTCTAAATAAACAACACATATCCGATTATGGCATTATTTAATTTTCAGAAGCCCGATAAAGTTATCATGATAGATTCCACCGATTTCGAGGGGAAGTTTGAATTCCGCCCTTTGGAACCCGGTTATGGACTTACTGTCGGGAATGCGCTGCGCAGGGTATTGCTGGCCTCTCTTGAGGGGTTTGCCATTACTTCTGTACGTATCGATAAGGTTGAACACGAATTTTCGGTGATCGAAGGTGTTGTAGAAGATGTTACCGAAATCATATTGAACCTGAAGCAAGTCCGGTTCAAACGTCAGATCGACGACGTGAACGAAGAAACAGTATCCATATCCGTGAGCGGTAAGAACCAACTGACCGCTGGGGATTTTCAGAAATTTATTTCTGGTTTTCAGGTACTGAATCCGGATCTGGTTATATGTAACATGGACCCAAAGGTGAGTATCAATATGGAGATCATCATCGAAAAGGGACGGGGATATGTACCGGCAGAGGAGAACAAGAAATCAAGTGCTCCTTTGGGAAGCATTGCTGTGGATTCAATCTTTACACCAGTCCGCAATGTGAAGTACAGCATTGAGAACTACCGGGTGGAACAGAAGACAGACTATGAGAAACTGGTCTTTGAAATTTCCACCGACGGATCTATTCATCCAAAACAAGCCCTTACCGAGGCTGCTAAGGTTTTGATCCATCACTTCATGCTTTTCTCTGATGAGCGTATTACCCTTGAAGCTGATGAAATTGCACAGACGGAAACCTATGACGAGGAGTCCCTGCACATGCGCCAGCTGTTGAAAACCAAATTAGTGGACATGGATCTTTCCGTACGTGCCCTGAATTGCCTGAAGGCTGCCGAGGTGGATACGCTGGGAGACCTGGTCGCTTTTAATAAGAACGACCTGATGAAGTTCAGAAATTTCGGAAAGAAGTCCCTGACCGAACTCGAGGAGTTGGTGATCAACAAAGGGTTGAGTTTCGGAATGGATTTAACAAAATATAAACTGGATAAGGATTAAGCAGGATTGTAGGAGCCATAAGCAACTAGCACCTGTAAATTAAGTAATCGATGAGACACGGAAAGAAATTCAATCACCTTGGCCGAAAGACAGCACACAGACGGGCTATGCTGGCTAATATGGCTTGCTCATTGATCGAGCATAAGAGGATCAATACAACCACTGCCAAGGCCAAGGCACTCAAGCAGTTCGTTGAGCCCCTAATCACCAAGTCTAAGGCAGAGAACAACCAGACTGCAGAACGTGGAACCCATAATCGCAGGATCGTTTTCAGCAGCTTGCGCAACAAGCATGCGGTTACTGAATTATTTGGAACCGTTGCTGAAAAGGTGGGGGACCGCCCCGGCGGATATACCCGGATCATAAAACTGGGCAATCGCCTCGGGGACAATGCGGATATGGCCATGATCGAACTGGTTGATTTCAATGAAGTTTACAACGCAGATAAGCCTAAGAAGAAATCCACCAGAAGGAGTCGCCGTTCAAAATCCAAGGCTGAAGGTGCTGAAAAAGCTGCTCCACAGGAAACTCCGGTTACCGAATCAAAAGCGGATGTAGAAGCTGAGGTAGCTGAAGCAGTTGCAGAAGAAGCTACAACGGAAGTTGCAGAGGAAGCTACAACGGAAGTTGCCTCGGAAGAAGTAAAGGAAGCAGCTGCAGAGCAGGAAGCTGCCTCTGATAAAGAACCTGAGAAGAAATCCAAGCCTAAGGCTGAAGCCGAGCAAGCCCCGGAAGCTAACACTGATGATCCGGAGGAAGCCGAGAAAAAAGACGATGCAGATGCCTAAACTGCCGGTTTTTAAAAGTTATAAACAAGAAAAGGATAGCCCTGAATGGCTATCCTTTTTTTATGTTATTTTGTTACATCATAATAAAAAATCGAGATTACAGCTATGACGAAGTATCAGGCAAAAAGAAAAGCGTTGATTTTACTTGCAGACGGCACCATTTTCTATGGGAAAGCTGTCGGAGACAGGGAAGGGACAGCCTTTGGAGAGGTTTGTTTCAATACCGGGATGACGGGTTACCAGGAAATTTTTACCGATCCCTCCTATTTTGGCCAACTTATGGTAACCACAAATGCCCACATTGGGAATTACGGTGCCAAGGCCTCTGAGGTTGAATCTGACGGAGTGAAGATTGCTGGTCTGATCTGCAAGAATTTCAGCTATCAATACAGCCGGCCGGATGCGGACTTCAGTTTGCAGGAGTTTCTCGAGACCAACGGTCTTTTTGCCATCTCGGATGTTGATACCCGTGCACTGGTGAGTTACATCCGCGATCATGGCGCAATGAATGCCGTTATTTCAACGCGGGTGGATGAACTGGATGCACTGAAAGCCGAATTGAGGGAAATCCCCAATATGGAAGGCCTGGAACTCGCCTCCCGGGTATCCACTAAAGCGCCATATTTGGTA
>JARRLI010000016.1:0-14700 GCA_037387145.1 Robiginitalea sp.
TGCACCTTTTGGTGAAGGTTTTGGTGCGCATTATGGGCGAGGCCTATCCCGAGTTAAAGGAGCATAAACAGCTGATTGAGAATGTGATCCGGGAGGAGGAGCTTTCATTCCTGAAGACCCTGGAAGACGGCCTGTCCCGACTTGAGCAAATCATCAGAGAGACCTCTGGCAAAATGGTGGATGGGGCAAAAGCCTTTGAGCTTTACGATACGTTCGGATTCCCCATCGACCTGACTTCGCTCATCCTGAGCGAGCGGGGGTATTCCCTGGACGAAGCTGGCTTTGACAAGGCCATGAAGACTCAGAAATCGCGTTCCAAGGCAGCCTCAGAGGTCACTCGCGAAGACTGGGTGGTTCTGGAGGAGGGAAACACTACTGAATTTATCGGCTATGATGAGCTGCAGTCAGATATCCGGATTAGTAAATACCGCAAGGTGGATACCAAAAAGGATGGTGTATTTTACCAGCTCGTTTTTGACAGAACCCCTTTTTATCCGGAAGGAGGCGGACAGGTCGGGGATAAAGGCTACCTGAAGGCGGAGGACGGTGATGTCCTTTACATTGTGGATACCCGCAGGGAGAACAATGAGATCCTGCACTTTGCTAAGTCCCTGCCCAAAGAACCCAAGGCTATTCATAAGGCAACGCATGCGCACGGCCTGTAACCATACTGCGACCCACCTTCTTCACGAGGGGCTCAGGCTTGTGCTCGGGGACCATGTGGAACAGAAAGGGTCGGCAGTCCATTCCAAATACCTGCGTTTTGACTTTTCTCATTTCGGGAAAATGACCGAGGAGGAACTCTGGCTGGTGGAGCAATTTGTCAACGGTCGGATCCGGGAGCAGCTTCCCCTGGAGGAAAAACGGGCCATTCCGATGGAAGAAGCCATTAAGGAAGGGGCTATTGCCCTCTTTGGCGAGAAATATGGCGATCAGGTTCGAACGGTGCGCTTTGGAAAATCCATTGAGCTCTGCGGGGGGACCCATGTGAAGAACACTGCGGAGATCTGGCATTTTAAAATAGTCTCTGAAGGCGCCATAGCAGCGGGGATCCGGCGTATTGAGGCCATTACCTCTGACGCGGTTCGGGAGTATTACGGCTCCACAGAGAAAACCCTCGAGGCCATAAGGGATGTTTTAAAGAATCCAAAAGATTCTCTGCACGCTGTCAAGAATTTACAGGAAGAGAATGCCGGGCTGCGGAAGCAAATAGCCCAGTTGATCCAGGAAAAATCCAGGTTTCTTAAAGAAGAGCTGAAGGGTCAGCTAAAAGAGATTGACGGGGTTCAGCTGCTTACCGCCAAGGTAGACCTGGATCCGGCTGCTATAAAGAATCTGGCCTTTGAACTCGGAGGGGAAGTCGATAATTTGTTTCTGTTGCTTGGGGCCGAGAACAACGGCAAAGCCACACTGAGCTGCTATATTTCCAAAGAACTCGTTGAGAAACGGGGGCTGAATGCGGGTCAAATCGTCCGTGAGCTTGGCAAATTTATCCAGGGCGGCGGGGGAGGACAACCATTCTTTGCTACCGCAGGGGGTAAGGACCCATCCGGGATTCCCAAAGCACTTGAGGCAGTGGTCGAAAAAGTGCAGTAATATACATTCTCCCTACTTGTATGAAATGGCGAACAGAAGTTGAGATCCCGGGCGGAACCCCGAAAATCAGGTATACGGATGCCATTATCACGTTGGGTTCATGTTTTGCAGACCATCTCGGGTCCAAGCTGTCGTATTATCAGTTTCCCTGCATGGGAAACCCATTTGGGGTCATCTTTCATCCGGTTCCCATGGCCAATCTGTTACGGAGAGCCGTTGAAGGCCGGTCTTTTACGCCCGATGATTTATTCAGCACACAGAACCGATGGGGCAGTCTTCAGGCCCATACGTCTTTATCCGGGAATACACCAGAGGAAGCCTCTCAGGTGTTGAACAGGCAGTTGGATGCCCTTGGAAAAGCGCTTAAGGACTCCACGCATCTGGTACTAACCCTGGGCACAGCCTATGGGTACCGCAATTTGGAAAACGGGCATCTTGTCGCCAATTGTCATAAGTTGCCCGGTACGGCGTTTGAGCGCGAATTAACCCCTGTGAAGAACCTTATGGCCTGCCTGGAGGAGATCTGTGCCCTGGCACGTAGTTTCAACAGGGAGATGACCTGTTTGTTTACCGTGTCGCCCATTCGGCATCTCAGGGACGGACTGGTTGAAAACCAACGCAGCAAAGCACATCTTATTACAGCTGTTCATCAGGTGGTTGATAAAGGGCTGGCTGACTACTTTCCTTCCTATGAAATATTCATGGATGAACTCAGGGACTACCGCTTCTACGATCGGGATCTGATCCATCCCAGCGAACAGGCGGTGGATTTCGTCTGGGAACAATTCGAATCCGCCTGGATCCACGGGGATGCGAAAACCGTGATGCAAGAAGTGGATGCAATCCGCAGGGGATTGGCGCATCGACCCATTCACCAAGATTCTGCTGCGCACCGGGAATTCAGGGAAACCCTGGCCATTCGGGTTAAGCGCTTGCAGGAAAAGCATCCGTATATGAGCTTCTGACCCTTGCGGGCCCCTGTTTCTTCTGCCCGTTCAAAAAAGCCCCTGTAGTGCAATTGTTGAATTCGGAAGCATCAGGACAAAATCAAGGGGTAACCTGTTCTACATCTATCAGGGAAATCCCACCATCGATCAGATGTCCAATCTCAGGGCGTTGTTGCTTGACTGCTTCCAGGTGTTCCAGGATCTCACGGGCAAAGGCAGAGTCCCGTCCTTCCACGGCCAGTTAATAAAGTTCGATGGCAAGCAGCCAGTCCTTCGGGTGGTTTGACCTAAAGACATGGAATACCTTGTTTCTCGAGATGGTAGTGTTGGTACCCTCCCTGAATTCCCGGATCTGCCCATAGAGTTTTTCCAGCTCCACCCGCTGTGCATCTTTTTCTACCCTGATGGTCTGCTCGCCGGGCACATGACTGGTCAGATCAAAGCTCTGCAGATCAGCAGGTCCGTTAAATGCTGAAACAATTTGTTCACCTACGGCCATATTATAAAGGCCCCAATCAGGTTGAAAGAGTACCTCATTGCGATGTTTCACCAGGCAGTTGCGGAAGGTGATCAGAATGATCTCTCCACGGAGGTTCCGCGTTCCGGTGATGATCTCGCCGCTTACCGTAATGCCACCTTCAAATTCGAGGCGTACGGTTTCTCCTTCATAGATATTGTAAGCTTTCAGGTCCCTGGGACTCATGTTCTCAATAGCCAGGTTGATCCCTTTTAGTTTTCCAATGGGGGATCCAAAGCCATCACCATGGTGGACGGTGCTGTGTCCGATCAGCTCTTTTTCCCTGTAAGCGAGGGCTGTGGGTCCTGAAGTTTGCAGGTATACGGGTCTTCGTTCATGCGCAATAGCACGGGTAAAGATCCCGGAGATTTGCAGGCCAGTACTTAGTTCCACAGTTCCAAGGGCTGTGGAATCGATTAGTTTTTGCAGACCATCCAAACCGCCCTTTCGCAGCGCCATTGTATTGGCGAATTCCTCCAGTACCTGACTCAGGAAAGCAAAGTCGGGAGTTACGAACAATTGGGGTTGGGGTTTAGTAATATCAAATGAGGTGTGTGCCGCTTCGATGGTGTAGGGAAGTTTACGCACCTTTTCCGTCATACACCAGCTGCTCTCTCCTATGGAAGATAGCAGGCCCGCACCGTAAATTTTGGGCTTTTCAGGAGTGCCGATCAGCCCATATTCAACGGTCCACCAATGCAGGTTGCGAATCAGCGCCATTTCACTTGGGATTCCCATATTCTGCTGAAGGATTTCGATTGCCTGTTCAGCCTTCTCTATTTCATCCGGAGGTGTTCCCGGGGCCTCCTTGATAATGGACAGGTGGCGCACCGCTTCATATAGCTCATAATCCCTGGCACTGGAGATCGCTTTGCAGCCTATTTCTCCGAAACGCCTTAGATATTCTGCATATTCGGGGTTGGCGATGATAGGGGCATGGCCGGCACCTTCGTGAATGATGTCCGGGGCCGGGGTGTATTCTATGTGATCGAGTTGACGGATATCCGAAGCAATCACAAGGACGTTATATGCCTGAAACTCCATAAAAGCAGCCGGAGGAATGAAGCCGTCAACTGCCACTGCAGCCCAGCCGATTTCCTTCAGGATCCGGTTCATTCCGTACATATTGGGAATGTGTTCTATTGAGATGCCTGTCTTTTTAAGGCCGCTGACATAGGATTCATGAGCTACTTTGCTCAGATAGTCTACGTTCTTTCGCATAACATAGCGCCAGACTGCCTGGTCTACAGGGGAGTAATCCTCATAATCCTGGGGTTTGATGTATTGCCGCAGATGTTTGGGCAACCGATCTAAAATGGGATTGCTTTGGTAGCTCATAACGTCATTTTCGCTTCAGTCCTAAAGATACGAATTAAGCTGCAGAATTAGGGGAATAACAAGCTGCTACAAGCGTAAATGACCTTATGGAATTTAGTTATCCCCACCCGTCTCCGGGGGATAGGCTTCCATGATTTTCTGAACGAATTCCCGAATCCGTTCCTCTTTTTTGGCAACATTGCTCGTATTGCTGAGCGTACCCTGACCGCGGCCCTGCCAAACAAGCTCTTTTTTCTTGGTATCAATCAGGTCGATATAGAGTGCTCCTTCCGTACTCGTGCTCACAGAGGGTCCCCAATAGCCAGGCCCCCAGTACCCAGGCCCCCAGTACCCAGGCCCCCAGTAGGGTCCCCAACCCCAGCCCCAACCGTAGTTGTTGTATACCTCCACCCGTTCTTTTTCCGTTGTGAAGATACTGATCATAAGGTCCGGATTTGTGGACTTGACAAAACCTTTGGACATCATTTCAGAATCAATTGCCCTGAGGATTCTGCGTTTGTCAAGATCGGAAATTTGCGCTTTGTCGATCCCTGTTTTGAAAAATGCATAGGATTTGTAATCCCCGAAAGGGGCGCTTGTATCGTAGTCGGTTACAACACTGACAGTTGAGCAGCTCATAAGAGTTCCCAACAGTATGAGGGCAAGGGGTCGAAAAAGTATTGATTTCATGAACGGTGGATTTAGATTCCTGAATGATCAATAAGATACCACAAAATCCATGCCGAAGAGTTTATTATTTCGGCCGTTGTGATTTTGGGTCAAAGCCATAAGGACAATGCCTGCAACCACTCTCACAACAGTACCCTCGCTTGAGCAAATAGGTCTCGGTGAATACGCGGTATCCTTCTGGTGTCCAGTAATAATCGCCTTCCTCCAGGGGGATCCTTTCTTTCATAGGCCTGATAACAACTTAATGGTTTTTAATATTTCAAAATTACGGATCAACTCCCGATTTTATGAGAGATACTCCGGAAAACCCGGTTTTTGATCAGGCTGCAAGTATATTGGGCCGAAAACAACCTGGATAAAACAATATATTTGCAGGAAAGCGTTCATGCTCTGATGATTATCGTAATAAGACATTTGTTTTACCGGAACTATGTAGGCCTCTGCCTGTGGCCCTTCATCATTTTGCGCAATGACTCCCTAAAGGCTGACAGGGTACTGATAAATCACGAACGGATTCATTTAAGGCAGCAGGAGGAGCTGATGGTTGTATTTTTCTACCTGTTCTATGTCTTGGAATGGATCGCGAGAAGTATTTATTACCTGGATTGCTATCGGGGTTATAAAAACATCAGCTTTGAGCGGGAGGCCTACCTGCATGAAAATGATTTCCAGTACCTCCGGAAGCGAAGGTCATTTCAGTTTCTGCGGTATTTTTTCCAGAGACCCGTCTTGAATTAAGGTGGAGGCAGTCATTCAGAAAATAGAATTGCCTGAGTTGAAACGTCTCGGGATTACACTTGCGATTAAACGCGAGGATTTGCTCTTCCCAATGCTTTCGGGAAACAAATACCGCAAACTGAAGTACAACCTCAGGCTTGCCGGAGAACAAGGACATACAACCCTTATCACCTTTGGGGGAGCATTTTCCAATCATTTGCATGCCACTGCTGCCGCCGGCCAGCAATATGGATTCAGGACTATCGGATTTGTGAGAGGCGAGGAGCTTGATAAACAGCCGTTGAACCCAACCCTGTCGGAGGCGAGGGATCGGGGCATGCAATTGGAATTCATTTCCCGGGAGCGTTATCGCAAGAAGGCAGACCCGGTATTTATCGGGGCTATCCAGGCCAGGCATGGAAGGGCTTATTTCCTCCCCGAAGGAGGAACCAATGAACTTGCCATAAAGGGCTGTGAAGAAATTTTGGGGGCAGCAGACAGGGATTACACGCATATTTGCTGTGCGGTTGGCACAGGGGGGACCCTGGCCGGAATTGTTCGCGCTGCCCGCTCTGGGCAAAAAGTACAGGGATATCCGGCGCTTAGGGCATCAGGGCTGGGAGCGGCATTGGGGCGTTGGATCCCCGGGAAAAACTGGGAACTCATTGAGGAGTATCATTTTGGGGGATATGCTAAAATAGACCGGTCACTAATAGATTTTATCAACGAATTCCATGAATTGACAGGGGTTCCGCTGGACCCGGTATACACAGGAAAAATGATTTACGGGATCCTTCAGGAAATACAGCTCGGACGCATTGAGGAAGGCAGCAGCATACTCGCTATTCATACCGGGGGACTGCAGGGAACAAGGGGGATGAATATGAGATTGCAGAAAAAGAACTTACCTTTGTTACATCTATGAAAAGGATTTTAGGGTCATTGTGCCTTGGATTGCTTGTGCTTGGCAGCTGTGTTTCCAAAAAGAGGACCACTTATGGAAAGGATGCGGGCAAGAAGGGATCCAACGTATCTGAAAGCCAGTTGAAGCCGGGGGAGGTATTGCCAGAAGATCCGGGCAAATTCGTCTATTTCTCTATCGAATCGGCTGATGCATACATACATACCTTTTCAGAAGTTGCGAAATTTGAAATGAAGCAATACGGCATCCCCGCCAGTATTACCCTGGCCCAGGGCCTGCTCGAAAGTGGTTTTGGACGGGGCGAATTGGCGCGGAAGACCAACAATCACTTCGGGATAAAATGCCATACGGGATGGGATGGCGACTACGCCCGCCACGACGACGATGCGAGAGGGGAGTGCTTCAGGAAGTACAATCACCCTATGTATTCATACCGGGATCACAGCCTCTTCCTGACCACCCGATCCAGGTATTCCTCCCTGTTCGATCTCCGCCCCGATGACTACAAGGCATGGGCAAAGGGCCTTAAGAAAGCGGGCTATGCCACGGACCGCAAATATCCGAGTAAACTTATTCAGCTCATCGAGCGCTACGATTTGCAGCGCTTTGATGCCGAGGTTTTGGGCAGGGATTACATTGCAAGCTCCGCCCCGGCCTTAGATAATGGCTACCACGCCTACAGGGTGCAGAAAGGGGATACCTTATTTGCCATCTCCCGACGGTATTATCTTTCTGTGGAAGAATTAATGCGGCTCAACGATTTGAGCAGCAGTGAGATCTCCATAGGACAGGTGCTCAAAGTTCCAACAGAAAAGGTTAGAAAATAAGATGCGGTATCAACGAAGCAGCGCTCTTTTCCGGGCTGCCAATAAAGTCCTTCCGGGAGGTGTAAATTCCCCTGTAAGAGCATTCAAGGCGGTGGGAGGCACCCCTGTGTTTGTCAGGGAAGCAAAGGGAGCCTATTTCACGGATGAAGATGGAAATCAGTTTATCGATTTTATTGCTTCCTGGGGCCCGCTTCTATTTGGGCATGCTTTTGAACCCGTACTGAAGGCTGTGATCGAAAGGACCCGGAAAGGAACTTCTTTTGGCATGCCAACAGCCCTGGAGACGGAACTTGCGGAACAGGTGGTTTCCATGGTCCCGCATATCGAAAAGGTCCGTTTCGTTAATAGCGGTACAGAGGCCTGTATGAGTGCCATTCGCCTGGCACGTGGTTATACGGGACGGGATAAGATTATCAAGTTTGCAGGCTGTTACCACGGGCATGCCGATGCCTTCCTGATACAGGCAGGCAGTGGGGCGGTCACCTTCGGAAGTCCGAACAGTCCGGGTGTTACCGCAGGTACGGCCAGGGATACCCTTCTGGCGCCCTACAACGACCTTGCGGGCGTGGAATCCCTTGTTAAGGCGAACCAGGGGGAAATTGCTGCGATCATTCTGGAACCAGTGGCGGGAAATATGGGTTGTATCCCACCGGAGTCAGGATTCCTGGAGGGTCTCAGGGAGTTGTGCACCCGACAGGGTATACTGCTGATATTCGATGAGGTGATGACTGGTTTCCGCCTTGGGCGGGGTGGTGCACAGGAGGTCCTGGACATACGGGCAGATATAGTTGCATTTGGAAAGGTCATCGGTGGCGGGCTCCCGGTGGGGGCATTTGCTGCAACCAAAGAAATCATGAGCCGCCTGGCCCCGGAAGGACCTGTTTACCAGGCAGGAACTCTGAGCGGAAATCCCCTCGCCATGGGGGCTGGCCTTGCCATGTTAAGGTCAATAGAAGAGGATCCTGAAGTTTTCAGGCGTCTTGAGGATAAGACGGCCTACTTGCACAAGGGGCTGGACTCCAGCCTGGAAAAAGCAGGGATCCCCTTTAAGATCAATAGGTTTGGTTCAATGATTTCCGTTCATTTTACAGAAGAACCAGTCCGTGATTTCGACTCGGCTGCCACAGGCAACAACCCGGAATTCAAGAAGTATTTTCACGGCATGCTGGACCGTGGGATCTATCTCCCTCCAAGCGCGTTTGAAAGCTATTTTTTAAATGATGCCCTTTCCTATGAAGATCTCGACCGCGCCATTGAAGCTGCGGGTGCCAGTATGGGAGCTTAATTCGGGATAGGGGGTTCCAGCTCTTTGCCGGTGATCTGTTGTAGATCGGCTTTCAGGAGTTCCAGTGGCTTTTCCGGATCGCTTGCCCCGGTCTTCTCACCCTGTGTAGCCATCAGATACTTATGGAAGGCCTCGAAGATCTTCTTTTCCTTTTCCTTTCCAGTGATCCCGTACTTCTTCATGAAGAATTGGGTGTTTTCGCCGGCCATGATCTGCAGCGCATCCTGTGCTGATGTTACCTCAGCTCCAGAACCGTTTTGCCGCTCAGATGTTGCAGGTACCAAAGCGGAAGTTACCTGCTGTTGGGCGTGTCCTGCCAGAATTCCTGCGAAGAGTAGCAAGAGGATTGTGTAAAACTTGCTCATATTTTGGGTTTTTATAATAACGCCATTGTGGACCTGTTAGTATAATAATACAGGGGCCAGCCCTGTTTTAGTTTCAACGTCTACCACTTCGGGTATTGTGACGCAATCTCCTTTGAGACCGCCACTTCTGCCATTGCCTTGATTGATCTGTAGTAAGGATGGCAATGAGTTCCCGCTGAAAAGCGATTTGATGATCCAGGCGACGGCTCTGCTGAGCGTAGCGCTTCTCAGGTGTATGATGTTTTAAGGAATCCCTCTCTCCTTCTCGGGTGGAGCGCATAGCGCTGCGCTTTGAATAGTGGCGGGTAAGCAGGGACTCGATCTTTTCCTGCTGATTTTCGTCCAGGCTAAGTGCCAGGGTCATTCTCTTGGATTGCAGACTGGCTTGTTGCTCTACGGTGAGTTCCTGATAAGCACGATGTTTAAGGCGTTTGTGATGCGGCCCTTGCTGTGCTGCTGCTCCCAATCCGATCAGAAGCAGGCAAAATGTCATTGTTTTGTTCATGTGATTCCTTTTTGGCTTTACTACTTAGAATCACATTGAGGTTCAGGGTTTAATACCCCTGTTGAAATTTGCAGTTAATTAACAGTATGAAGGCCTGAGGTTCCTCAGGGAAACTTACATGGGAGGATTTTCAACAGAATCTACAGAGCCTTCCTGCATGGTAAGCTCTGGAAGCTGGTTTTTGTTTACCTCATTAGGACGTTCTTCCACCTGGTAGTAAAGGAGCGCACTCAAAATAAAGGCAAAAAGGTAGACAAGGCTTTTGATTTTGTAGTTCATGATTCTGGGGTTGAATTCGAATACCAAAGTAGGCAATCAATGCAATGGGTTTGCTGAATTGTTGTAAGCTGATGGTATTTTGTTGGGAAGTGCAGGGTTCTTGTTGGCAACTCCGTATTGGGATACTGCTGTAGAAGCGCAACAAGAGCCGTTTACCCCGTAAAATGGTACGTTTACCGAATCCGGGCAGTTGTGGTCCGGGAGCAAGCAACGCCACGAACAGGCCCGTCTGATATTGTAACATTGCTCTTTCTGTGACGTCTATCTTAATACAATCGCCTCATAGACTTCATTTTATGAGGCACCTCCATATAGTTTGATGGAAGTTCGAATTTCTGTCAGTAGTTGAATTAGTCAGTTGGAAAGCCCCTGTTTTACAGGGGTTTTTACTTTAATCAGAAAAGAAGTGGCATCACAAACTGGAAGATTATAACCAACAGCAAAATCGAGATACAATTCAGGATGAATCCTACCCGTGCCATCTGATGAACTTTGATATACCCACTGGCAAAGACAATGGCATTTGGGGGAGTGGCCATGGGCAGCATAAAAGCACAGCTACTCGCAATGGTCACGGGAATCAGCAGATGCAGCATTGGGATATCAAGCCCAATTGCAATACCCGCAACCACGGGGGCCAGCACGGCTACCAGTGCCACATTGCTCATCAATTCGGTCATGAAAAGCATTAGGGCAATCAAAAGGAATACCGTGAACAGGACACTGACCTCTGCCTCTGCAATTGTCCCGGACACCAAATCTACCAGCCCGCTGCTGGACATCCCGCGTGCCAGGGCCAAACCGCCCCCGAAAAGAATCAAAATTCCCCAGGCAAGACGGGAAGTGTCTTTCCAGGTAAGGATGAATTCCCATCTCCGGAGGTTGAATGGAAGGGAAAAAAGGGAAATCGCAGCCAGCAAACTTATGGTGGTATCCGATAATCCCAGCCCTGGGATCATCTGATTGATCAGCGTTCGGAAGATCCAGAGAAAAACGGTTACACCGAAGATGGAAAGCACCATTTTTTCCCGAGGGCTTGGGGGTCCAAGTTTATGAAGTTCTTCCCTGATCAAGGTGCGGGAAGCACCGAACTTTAAATTCTTGCACGGAAACATCCACTTTACCAGCACCAGGTAACAAATGGTGATCAGGATGAGAGATATGGGCAGGCCAAAAGTCATCCAGCGTAAAAAGGAGATTTCTATCTGATATTCGTTTTCCAAAAGGCCAATGAGGACCGAATTGGGGGGCGTGCCAATGACTGTGGCAATTCCTCCCGAATTTGCCGAAAAGGCGATACCGAGCATAACGCTCAGCGCAAAATTTTTGTCGGCTTTGGTATACCCGTCTTGGTCATCCGTCAGCAAGTGTATAACCGATAGTGCAATAGGCAGCATCACCACAGTACTGGCCGTATTGCTGATCCACATGCTGAGGCTGGCTGTGGCGATCATAAAACCCAGTATGACGCGTTCCGGAGTGGTTCCCGTAATGTTGATGATGGTAAGAGCGATCCTGCGGTGAAGGTTTACCTTCTCCAGGGCAAGGGCAAGTACAAAACCCCCGAAAAAAAGGAAAATGATCGGGCTTCCGTAATTCGCCCCCACATCAGCCATAGGCATTACATCCAACAGGGGAAAGAGCAGCAGGGGCAGCAAGGCGGTTACTGAAATGGAAACAGCCTCAGTGACCCACCATATAATCATCCAGGAGGCAACAGCCAGTACAGCATTGGCGGTAGGATTGCCGGGGATCAGTTCCGGGAGAAGATTTAAAATGATGAAAATCACGGGCCCCAGGATCAGCCCTATAATTTTTGGTAGCTGCATGGCCCTAAGATACTACGACTCTTTTAATTCGCACATCAGGGTATCCCCGTCCCGGGTAACTTCGGCCAGACCGAGCCTGGTCAGTCCCTTGATCCCTTTATCCCAGGCTTTGTTGCTCAGGCCGGCAGCCTCTTTTAGGGATGAAAGCGGCAAAGGACTGCTTTCCTTGAGTAGTTCCAGGATGACCTTTTCGTTTTCCTTCAGTTCAAGGGGCTTTTTCTCGGGCCGCATTTGCGGAAAGAACAGCACTTCCTGTATAGATGCATTGTCGGTCAGCAGCATTACCAGACGGTCGATCCCGATCCCGATGCCGGAGGTTGGGGGCATCCCGTATTCCAGTGCCCTTAGGAAGTCCTGATCGATGAACATCGCCTCGTCATCTCCTTTTTCAGATAGCCTGAGCTGTTCTTCAAAACGTTCCCGCTGGTCGATGGGGTCGTTGAGCTCTGAGTATGCATTGGCGATTTCCTTTCCGTTGATAAGGAGTTCGAAACGTTCGGTAAGACCTGGTTTGGACCGGTGCTCTTTCGTTAGCGGGCTCATTTCTTTGGGGTAGTCGATGATGAAGGTAGGTTGCAGGTAATTGTGTTCGCATCGCTCCCCGAAAATCGCATCTATGATCTTTCCTGCCCCCATGGTCGGGTCCACCTCAATCTCAAGTTCGCCTGCCACCTGCCGCAATTGTGCTTCCTCCATTCCGTACAGGTCAAAACCCGTATGTATTTTAATAGCCTCCAGCAAGGGTACGCGCGGGTAGGGTGCTTTGAAATCGATTGTCTGATCGCCCACCTGGACTTTGGTGCTTCCCGTGGTTTCCAGGGCCACCTGCTCCAGCAGCTGCTCCGTCAACTCCATCATCCAGTGGTAATCCTTGTAGGCCACATAGAGCTCCATTACGGTAAATTCAGGGTTGTGGGTGCGGTCCATCCCTTCATTCCTGAAATCCTTGGAAAACTCGTATACCCCGTCAAAAC
This sequence comes from Robiginitalea sp., assembly GCA_037387145.1. GTDB lineage: Bacteria > Bacteroidota > Bacteroidia > Flavobacteriales > Flavobacteriaceae > Robiginitalea. Next base: position 12,771 of record JARRLI010000016.1, read on the forward strand.
CACCAACAATGAGCCGCTTCAGGTATAATTCATTTGCAATCCTCAGATATAGTGGGATGTTCAATGCATTGTGGTGGGTCACAAACGGCCTGGCGGTGGCCCCTCCGGGAATTGGCTGGAGAATCGGTGTCTCCACCTCCAGATATCCCCGTTCGTTAAAGAATTTCCGGATGCTGTTTGTAATACGGGTGCGCTTTATGAAGGTATCACGTACCTGCGGGTTAACCACCAGATCCACGTATCGCTGGCGGTATCTAAGCTCCGGATCATTGAATTCATCGTATACATTGCCTTCAGCATCGGTCTTCGGCAGGGGCAATGGGCGCAGGGCTTTGCTGAGGAGTGTGAATTCACGAACAAGTAGCGTCTTCTCCCCAACCTTAGTTCTGAAAAGCGTTCCGGTCACGCCAATGATATCTCCGATATCCAGGAGTTTCTTGTAGACCTCGTTGTAGAGCGTCTTGTCGTCCCCCTGGCAGATTTCGTCCCTGTTGAAATACAGCTGGATCCGCCCCTGGCTGTCCTGCAGCTCCGCAAAAGAAGCCTTCCCCTGGATCCTCCGGGACATCAGCCTGCCGGCAAGTACCACCTTTTTGTCTTCTTCGAAGTTCTCCAGGACCCCGGCGGTATGTTCCGTAACCTGAAAACTATCTGCGGGATAAGGAGTTATTCCAAGCTCCCTGAGCTGCTTCAGTTTTTCTCTACGTACGATTTCCTGTTCGGAAAGTTGCATCTTATAAGGATTTCAGCCGCAAAATTACATTATTTAAAAGAAGAATAAAGCTAGTTATCTATTAAAGGACCTACCCCCGGTCATCTATGGGGAATTCATGATATTAATCATAGATTTTTCAAGGAGTTTTTGCTCCTTTTGTTCGATCATGTCTGATGCTGTTTCCGCAGGTTATAATGCCATATTCACAGACAATACCCGGCCCGAGATCAGTATCAGCACCAGCCCGATTGTATAATAGCTTAAATATACTTAAAATGAGAAGTTTGATTTTTAGTTTGTCAGGTCAGGACCTGGCTCCGTATATTAAAGTTGCCGAATCGCAGGAATCCATCCAAACCCTATCCAAGAAGGTGGTCGATGCCTTGCAACAAAATGAGTTTGAAATTCTGGGGACCTACCATCCGGCAAACAGAGCTTCCCTGGAAGTAATAGCCTTTACCAGAAATGATTTGAAAAATACAGCAATTAAGGTAGCTGATCGGGGTGCCCTGGGAGCCGTAATGAAAGTAGGCCTCGTGTCAAAAGATGGGAAGGTGGTCGTTTCCTACACCAATCCCGATTATCTGTTAAGGGCATATTTGAGGAATGATTACAGCGCGCACAAGGCTGCTTTGAAAGCATTTGCGGCAGATTTAAAAACGGCCATGAAATCCATAGGCAATGAATTCACTCCCTTTGGAGGCACCGTCAGCGCGGACAAGCTCAAAGATTATCACTATAAAATAATGATGCCCTATTTTACCGACCCGGTGACCCTGGGGAAATACAATTCTTTTGAAGAAGGACTCACTATCATTGAGCAGAATCTTGATTCGAAAAAGGGCAATACATTTGAGGTCTATCGAATAATGTATCCGGACAGGAGGGTGGCAGTCTTTGGTGTGGGATTGAAAAGCCAGGAAGACGGCGAATCGCATTTCCTGCCTAAAATTGGGGTGGAGCACGTTGCTGCAATGCCCTATGAAATAATTTTACAGGATAACAAGGCTACCATGCTGCATGGAAAATACAGAATTGCACTGCATTGGCCTGATTTAACCATGGGGACCTTTATGAAAATAATGAGTACCCCCGGCGACATAGAAGACACCCTGGAAAAGGTATGTAAACCGGAAATGACTGGTTCTTGAAGGGATGGAATGGGACCCTGCTGGGGAAAAACAGCCGGGTCTTCGTCCAAAAAACCCTTCTTTC
>JARRLI010000016.1:14712-18724 GCA_037387145.1 Robiginitalea sp.
TTTTTGCTTGTAACATTTGATCCATTTCTGTGTCCAATAGGTATATCAATTGAGAATATGAATTGAAATGAGTTTCCTGCGAGTATTGCTGGCCATCATCTTTCCTCCCCTGTCCGTAATCGGAAAGGGGTGTGGCTCCTTTTTGATCGTACTTCTTCTTACCCTTTGTGGCTGGGTACCCGGGGTGATAGCGGCCCTTATCATACTGAATAACCCGAACTAGCCCCGGTGGATTTTCGGTATTCATTCAGGTTCTTCCCTACCTTTGCAATATGAACAAAGAGGTGACCTTTGAAAATCTGGGGTTCCGTGATTATAAGGAAATCTGGGATTACCAGGAAGAACGGTTTCAGGAAATACTGGATATCAAGATCCGGAATCGACGAGAGGGGACTCTGAATCCTACTCCGAATTTTTTTCTTTTTGTGGAACACCCCCATGTCTACACCCTTGGCAAGAGCGGTGATTTCAGCAACCTGCTGGTCTCGGAAGCACAGCTTTCTGAGAAAGGGGCCCGTTTCTACAAGATCAACAGGGGAGGGGATATCACCTATCACGGACCCGGACAGGTGGTGGGGTACCCGATCCTCGACCTGGACAATTTCTTCACGGATATTCACAAATACCTGCGCCTGCTGGAGGAAATGATCATCCGGACCCTTGCGGATTATGGGCTCAGGGGAGAACGCTCCAAAGGCGAAACAGGGGTCTGGCTGGGTGCTGGAAGTCCGGATGCCCGAAAGATTTGTGCTATGGGGGTGCGAGCCAGTCGCTGGGTCACAATGCACGGCTTTGCCCTTAATGTCAATACGGACCTTTCCTATTTTGACCTGATGATCCCCTGTGGAATCCGGGGAAAGGGCATTACCTCCCTGAGCGCGGAACTGGGTCGCCATATCCCCATGGATGAGGTGCGCACTCGTTTGAGGCAGCATTTTCTGGAGCTTTTTGAAGCCCAATAAGCACATGATTCCCGTTATCAGCGATTGACCCGGTATACGCGGATGCTATTTTTCCTGTAGGGGACAACCACTTCAGGATTGCGGTCCTTGTCCATATCTGCCATATCGGAGCTGCCGCTTCCCTCCACGGGAAAGCCTGGAACTGATAAACCAGTGCTTCGAAAGAGGTGGATCTGTTGGCTTTGGATATCAGTTACGGCCACATAAATAATATCATTCAGATAAAATATCCTGGGGCGGGTGTATACCCCTAGTTCGAGTTCCTGTTTGTTGGTTTTGACCTGGAAACGGTTGTCGTCCATTAAGGCCATGGTTTTTGTGGTGGCATCCATTCCATGATCGGGACTCAGGTTGAGGGGGGTCCGGCTTATCCTGCCCCTGGTATCGATTCGGATCAGGTCTCCGTTGCGCTCTGTGAAGGCAAACCCATTGCGGTAGAGCAATACAGGATTGTTCGAGAATTCAAAGGTCTCTTTTACCGAAACCCGGCGATCTCCCACACGGTTCAGAATACGCAAATTTCCATTTTCCAGTTGGAAAACCAGATAGTCCCGGCTGCCAATCCGTATATGTGCGGGAACGGAAACTACCGGACTGCCGGCATCCCTGAATTTAAATCCTTTTACATCCCGTCCCTGGCCGTTAAACATGAAAACTCTTGGCCCCTGGGTAACCACCAACCTGTAATTCCGGTTGTTTTCGTAGTCAAAAACAGCCAGGGGCCCAAGATTACCGCCCCGGAACTTTTTTGGAAAGGGAGCCACTTCCTTCCCGTCGCGGTCCAGTACGATCAGCTGGGAATCAGTGGAAAAAGCCATTTGCAGCCTTCCGTTTCTGAAAAGATCCACTTGATGGATCCGTCCCTGAACAGGACCTGGAAGTTCTTTTTTCCAGAACAATTTGCCCGTTTTCGAGAAAAGGTACAGCACATGGTTCTCATCCTGTACGGCAATGTCCATACCTCCTTCGCGGTGGTTTTTCAGGAACTGGGGAGTGCTTAAAACGGGGGCATCCAGGGTTGTGGTAAACACCTCACCTACCGCTGCCCGCTCGGAACGCGGCATTGCAGCGCTGCACATCTGATACGAGCTGAGCGTATAGTTGTTTTCCAGGTTTAGCTGGGTAGCCACCATAAAGTTTGCAGGGATTGCCTCCCTTAGTTTGGCGGGCAGCAGTTCGTAGGTAACAGCGTCTTTTAGTATAACGGATTCCCCGGCTGCTTCAGATATTAGCAGGGTGCTTGATTCTGATGACAATATAGGGTTGAGCTGTTTGAAAATTCGGGAGTTGTCAAAGGCAGATTTACGGTTGTAGTCACTAATCGCACTTTGAATCGGATCCGGGGTCAACGAGAAAAGAAAGGAATCGCCCAATGTACAATAATAGGCCGGATCAGCCACCTCATCGAGCAGGGGTGCGAAACTTTCTCGAATAAGTCCGCTTTTTCGAATGGAATAGATAAGAGTGCCCTGGAATTCGCTTGATCCCCCTCTTAACGGCATCATGATCTCTTCCATTCCATTGGTGTTTACCCCGTGAAGTACCACCAGCACACCTTCTTTGGTTTCTGCAATACTGAGTTGCTCGACATATTCGGGGACCTGGGAATTTGGATTGGCCTTCCCTGTGACGTTTTTCTGATTTACCCGGAACAGCGTGGGCATCTGAAGGGCGTAAGAAAGCCAGGTAGAGGTGCTTTCAGGAATCAGGGCGGCAGCTTCCTGTAAAGGCAGTATAGGCTGGGACCGCAATAACTGGCCTATGGAAGCCGTGGAGTCCTGCAGGGCCTCAAACCCCTGCAGGCTGAACGATCCAGGGTTTGACAGCAGGTCATATGCGGCCCAGGCAAGTCCCGAAGCATCGGTTTCACTTTCGGAATAGTTCACCGCGCCGGTCAACGGGTTCGGGGCTTCAGGCGGCAGGAAAAGCGTTGCCTCTGCCAGTGGGTTTGAGGCTTTCAGTGACCTGGTGAGGCCCCCTGAGGGAGCAACAGGATTGCTAAGCGCTTGCCTGAGGTACCCTGCCGAGGATGCCAGTACTTCCAGGTTATTATGTTTCCGATATTGAACTCCCGAAGAATCGGGAAAAGGGCTCAACCTGTCTGTGGCAATTTCCGATTTTTGAGATAGAGTATCCGTTTGGGTTGTATCTGCCATGCCTATGTAGTCTGGCAGGATCAGCAGCCAGTCCTCGGATCCTGACCCCAGCACCAGAAGAGAACCTGAGGGGGGTTCAAGCTCCAGCACTTCTTCAACGGACTGGAGCCATGCATTTTGTTTCGGGTCATTATCCATAATGGATTTCAGGATGGCAGAATTCCGGAAATCTGACCGAAACTGTTCAGAATCATTGATCTTCAGGACTGCTGAACAGGAAGGAGGAATCAGATCGTGTTGTTCCAGCCGTTCGGGTACTGCCGGTGTACACCCAGTGTAAAGAATGGACAGGAAGACTGTGAGAATTAGGAAGGATCTCATCTTCTGGTTTTGCTCTTTACAAAAGTACTATCTAGAAGGGGATTTTCAACTGATCGCCAAGCAAACGGAAACTTTTTCGATGGTAGGCGGTCGGCCCAAACCTCTGAAGGGCTTCTCTGTGAGCAAGGGTAGGGTAGCCTTTATTACTGTCCCATTGGTAATTCGGATACTCCCTGTGTAACTCCTGCATCAGCTGGTCCCTGGACGTCTTGGCCAGTATGGAGGCTGCGGCTATGTTCAAAAACCGCCCATCTCCTTTGATAAGGCATTGATGAGAGATATCCCTGTAGGTGAGGAAATGATTCCCGTCCACGGCAATGGCTTTTGGGGTAGTTTTCAGCTGATCGAGCGCCTGATGCATGGCAAGGATAGATGCCTTCAGGATATTGATGCGGTCGATGGTCTGCGGAGACACATGTGATATTCCAAAGCAGATTGCTTCTTCCCGTATCAGAGTTGCCAGGGATGTCCGTCTGGAAGCAGAAAGTTTTTTGCTGTCGTCCAACAGTGGGTGTGTAAAGTCAGGTGGTAAGATAACCGCTGCCGCTGTTACCGGACCGGCCAGGCAACCTC